>CAIOHN010000035.1 GCA_903858105.1 uncultured Pseudomonadota bacterium
ACCTTTGCGACGCTGTTCTGGGTTGATAGTTACAATCGGTGCGTCCGAGACTTTAAATTCGCGTAATTTTTCGACACTAAAATGATTTTGTTGGTCGCGCACCATGGACCATTGCGCCATCACGCCAGTGGTATCGCCTATCAATAGTGAAATATCACCGTTCAGGAATTCCATGCTACTGATCTGCACACCTTGACGCAAGACATTGAGTTTGTGCTTAATCTTGGGTTGGCTTTTATCGGTAATATCCACGACAGTCAAATCGCCGGATTTGCTCGCCACATAAAGATCACGCAGTTCTTTGTCCAGCAATATGAAATCGACATCGTCGGCCGCCATCTCTAGCTGCGTATCAGTCGCTTCCCAGGTGGCTTCGTCATCGAATAAAGATTCTTTTTTGCCTAGGCTGCTCAAAACGATGCGATTGTCAGCCGTTTTAGCCATCAAGCTACTGTTTTTGTCGCCGAGCTTCACGGCCAATTTGCTCAACGCTTGAGCTTGCTTGTCCACGACCAACGGTTCCTTACCCAGCGGATATTCAATCAGCGGGGTAATGAAGCGCTTGCCGTCGGGATAGCTGAGTTTGTAATTGTGCTTAACCACGAGTGCGCGGCCATCAGACAAACCAAAAGCGATTACGCCTTTGTCAACGCCGCCGTGGGCGTAACTGGTGATTTGAACTTGTTCAGGAATGGGCAATGGATCAACTCGCAGCACTTCGCCGCTATCCACTTTAAAAAATATTGCCTTACCGGTGTCGGTAAAACGCACCGCTACTTCATTCTGTTCTTCCATCGACAGAAATACGGTATTGCCTTGGCTCTGCTCTGGAATTGCATAGCTACTGACGGCTTTCGCATGGGCAGGCAACAAAATGGGAAACACCACGTACAGCAGGTAAAAGAAAATCAGTACCACGGCCAAGATGATACTCAAGCCGCCGATGACTACGCCGCGCTCTACCATTTTGTCTTTAACTAAGCGCCAGCGCTGGTAAGGTTCGCTTATGGCTGTCTGAAACAGCGTGGCTTTCGCTTGAGTAGAATGGGCTTCAGTCATAACAAGGCATGAGTAGGTAACTTAGCAGCGTCGAAAAATAGCAACGCAAGAAAAAACATAAAGCCGACAACTGCATGGAATTTTCGACTTCGTGGTTTGTATAGGTCCATCCATACGATTTGGACGGTGGACGAAGACATTTATTCTAATTGCCAATCCTTTGGCTGCGTCCCTGCAAAATTGTCCCTGTAACAGACATCCGTGTCTGGTGTAATTACTGAATCAACGTCAAAGCTTTTTCAACAGCTTTGGCGGGCAGCGGAATGTAACCGTCTTTGATGACGACTTGTTGCCCGGCTTTTGACAGCACCATTTTGATAAATTCTTTTTCTAAGGGCGCTAACGGCTCGTTAGGTTTTTTGTTGACATAAACATACAAGAAACGTGACAACGGATAAGCCCCGGATGTGGCGTTCTCTGGAGTTGCCTCGACAAAAGCTTCTCCGTCTTTACGCGATAAAGCAATCGCTTTTACGCCGGACGTGGAATAACCGATACCGGAGTAACCGATGCCGTTAGCTGAAGTAGTAACGGATTGAACGACTGAAGCAGAACCTGGCTGTTCGTTGACATTGCTTTTGAAATCGCCTTTGCACAAGGCTTCGTCTTTAAAAAAGCCATAAGTACCGGAAACAGAGTTACGACCATACAACTGAATCGGTTTACCTGCCCAACCGCCGGTCAGACCTGCCTGGCCCCACGTGGTAATATCGGTGGCATAACTGCATTTGCGAGTCGATGACAAAATCGCATCCACTTGCGGAATGCTCAAACCTTTAACCGGGTTGTCCTTGTTGACGAAAACTGCCAAGGCGTCAATCGCAACCGGCACTGCTGTCGGTTTATAACCATATTTGCTTTCGAAATCGTCAATTTCGTTGTCTTTCATTTTCCGGCTCATCGGACCGAGGTTAGATGTACCTTCGGTCAGAGCAGGTGGCGCGGTGGAAGAACCGGCGGCTTGAATCTGGATATTGACGTTTGGATAAATCTTACCGAACTCTTCCGCCCACAAAGTCATCAGGTTGGCCAGGGTATCAGAGCCGACGCTGGAAATGTTGCCGGAAACGCCGCTAGCTGCTGTGTACTCTGGTAAAGCGGCGTCTAAAGTCGCAGGTGCCGCAGCCGCTTCGCCGCCGATAAAAGCAGCTGATGCAAAACCAAATCCTACAACCAGCGACTTCAGCTTGAATGTGTTTTTCATATATTTTCTCGGAATGTTTAAAACTTAAGATCCATAGTGCCAATCTAGCGTGACAATAGTATGAAGTGAATATGACAGTTTTATGACAAAAATACCTGATTGTATTTGCTAGCCTTAAATTTTAAACATCTGCTTAGCGAGCAAGCACGTTTTCCAGTTTTAAAAAACTGTACGAGAAATCGACTGCCGGGTCTGTTTTTACATCTTCTCTGGCTATCTCTCGCCATTGCGTGGGGTCTAAGGCCGGAAAAAAAGTGTCGCCGGTAAAGACTTTGTTTATCAGGGTCAGATATAAATAATCGGCTCGCGCCAACATGGCTTCGTATAAGGTTGCGCCACCGATAACAAATAATTCCGGGCTGCCTTGAAACGCTTGCAAGCCACTGTCTATATCACCAAACACTTGGCAACCCGGCAACTTGTATTCAGGATTGCGGCTGATAACGATATTATCCCGCCCAGGTAGCGGTCGGCCAATCGCATCAAAGGTTTTACGACCCATCAATACCGGCGAACCCATAGTGATTTGCTTGAAGCGCTTTAAGTCGGCTGATAAATGCCAGGGCATTTGTCCATTTAGCCCAATGGCTCGATTGCTGGCCATCGCCACGATCAGTGATATTTTCATGCAGAGTGTTTAAGATGCGCCTTGATATTGGCAAGACATCATACTAGAAACCTATCATTATGAAGAAGAACATACTGCTGGTATTTACCGGCGGCACTATAGGCTCGCAACTGAACGGCGATACCATCGACACCACAGGTACTGCCGGTTTCAAACTATTGCAGCGCTTTGCCCAAATCGATGCCGCACCCGATTCGGTGGCCTTTAAAGTCTTGCAGCCGCTACAAATTCTTAGCGAAAATCTGCACCCTAGCCACTGGCCGCAGATCATAGCCAGTATAGAATCTGAAGACTTGAGCCAATTTGACGGCATCATCGTCACTCATGGCACAGACAGTCTGGCCTTTAGCGCGGCTGCGTTAAGTTTGTATTTCAATCACCTGACTATGCCCTTGCTGTTGGTTTCCAGCGACTTGCCGCTGGATAATCCGCAAGCCAATGGCGTGGCAAACTTTGTGTGTGCGGTGGAATTTATCCGTCAACTCGGCAGTGCCGGGGTATTTGTGCCGTATCAAAATCCGAGGCACGCCATGCAGCTTCATCTAGGCAGCCGCCTGTCATCTTGCCTGCCGCTAAGTAGCGACTTCATTAGCGTCCAATCGCAGGCTTTGATGAGTTTTGATAACGGTCGCTTCCAAGCCTTGCAAAATTTACCGCAAACCACTCGCGCAACCGTTGCCCTCAGGCCGGATTTTTCTAAAAGGATTTTGCTGATCAGACCTTACCCCGGCCTGGATTACAGCGGGTTTAATCTGGAAGGCATTGATTTGGTGCTGCACGACCTGTATCACTCAGGCACCGCCTGTGCCTCCGCGGAGGCCGGTTTGCAATACAGTCTGGTTGATTTCATCAAGCGTTGCACTCAACAGGATTTGAAAATCTATCTGACGCCTGCACTTTTTTCAGAAAGCGCCTACTCCTCCACGCGGGAGTTACTGGATTGCGGTGCTGAGATGATCTGGAATATGTCTTTGGAAGCGGCCTACGCCAAGTTGCTACTGGCTTACGGCAACTTTGATACGCCGCAAGCTATCGCGGCTTTTCTGGAACAGAACGTTGCTTGCGAGCGGGTTTAGCGTAATGTTTCAGCTCTCTGCCGGATCAACGACCCAGCACCACAATCATTGCTAAACGCCCGGAACAACTGAAAGTAGATTTGTCTATATGTGTTAACGAGCCCTATAACGTGGGGCTCACTAAGCCCCATGAATGCGACGTGTTTATCAAGAATCAGACAGACCTATGCCAACGGGATTGTGGACGCGGTGATATTGAAAGTGCCAGAACCGGTGCCGCCCTCGGAACACCTTATAAAATATCGCCTTGTGTATATCGTAAATGGTCTGCGTATGGTTGGTTACGATAATGAGCGCGGCAAGGGTGACCACAAACATATTGGCGAAAATGAATATCCTTAAACCTTTGTCGATGTACCAACCTTGATGCGCGATTTCAAAAAAGACATACTGGAGTGCAAATCATGAAAATCTTGGTAGGCGAATCGCCAGAAGCCAGTTTAGATCGCTGGGCCAATGTGTTTGATGCTGCTCTAAATAATCAAGAGTTTAGGCCTTATCATGGGGTCGGGTTTGAAAGCATGACACAGTTCGGCGAAGTGTTTACCCCCAAACGATGGGAACTGGTGGCGGCTTTAAAAGCGTCTGGGCCCTTGACTATATACGCGCTAGCCAAACACCTGGGCCGACATTACCGCAACGTTCACAAAGACGTTACAGCTTTAATAAATTGGCTGGTAATAGAAAAAAATGACGACGGCAAAGTATATGTACCCTGGGATGAAATTTCGGTGCGCTGTCCGCTGATGCAACAGGCTGCGTAACAAAGCCCGCTAAAGTACTAAGACCATCTCGACCTATCCAGAACAGGGGGCGGCACCAGCGTGTTTAGCCAAAACTTAGCTAGTGATCGGCATTACAGATATTTTAGCCAGCCCCACTGCGGCTTGCCCGCTTTGAATACTTCAAAGCCACGACAGATCGGATACATCATTAGCAATACTAGCAGCCAAAACAGATAAACCATCGGCAGCCCATAACCATAGTCTTTCGGTAAATCCGCTGACCAGATGCCGCCGCCGATCAAGGCAAACACCGGCCCGTCGTCCAACACGGCAACCAGCAAGGCCAGGCCATGAATCAGATACAGGTGTAGCAAGTAAAACAACAACGGGGTTTTACCGAATACTTGCAATAGTTTGAATTTATCAGGCGACTGGCTTTCAAGCAGCGCCAAAACCAGCAAGGCAGGCCCCAAGGTCATCAACACATACAATAATGACGGCGGATATTTATGGCAATTGATAAACGATAACACGGTAAATATCGGCTCTGGAAACACTTGCCAGGGCTTTGGGTCGCCGTAAAGATTACTAAAACGCAACAGTATAAATGCGCCTGTCAGCGACAAGCCTAAAACCAGTAGCTTTTTTGGGTTTCTTAACGCTGATGAGTTAAGCCATTTCCCAAAGCCATAGCCGACCGCCATCACGCCTATCCAGGGAATCAAAGGATAATAAGGATTAAGCGTCCAGTCGCCGAACAGCTTGATGTCATCGCCGGTATGTAATACTGCCCAAAACGGCCCCAATACGCCGAAGTCGTCAGGCTTTAGCGTGTCGAAAGCATTATGCGAGCCTATCATCAAGCCGCCGAAAGCCACCAGCCAGACATAAGGCAATTTGACCAATCCAGCTAATACGATCATCGACCAACCGATCGCCCACAAAACCCCGCCGCTGATATGCCGCAAATCGGCACGGAAATTCCAGGCGTAAGCCTCAACGATACACGTCAATAGCAGCAGCAAAAAACCGCGCTTTAGTAAAAACTCGCTAATTTGCGCGCTCTCACCACGGCGGGACGCCCACAAATAGGCGCTAGTACCTGCCAAAAACACAAATACCGGCGCGCAAAAATGCGTGATCCAGCGCGTCAGAAATAAGGCTACCGAGGTTTTATCCAGATCGGTCGGACTAAAATGAGCATTACTGAAAAAGTCTCGGGTGTGATCCAGCGTCATCAACACCATGACCAAACCGCGTAGGGAATCGAGCGAGGCGATGCGTTGGTTCATATTTAACAGCTCGATAAGACCGTTGAATGCCGCAAAGACTATGAGTTTTGGATGCGAAAGTGGATTGCGAAAAAGCAATCCACTTTGCCAGCTAGAATTTATTTTTTGGGTGGTTGCGGCTTGGTAACCAGTGTTTTGGCGTCAGGGCCCATCGGTACCGAGTAGTCGGCAGAGGCAATCACGTCCTGGCTGGCAATATCGACAACGCGTAAAGACACATAGACGTTATTGTGACCGGGCGCATACGAACCGATTACCACCGCTTTAGCGCCGACATTATTCAAAGCTTCTTTGGTTTTATCGGGAAGTTGCAGAATACCGCCTTCGTTTTTAGCAAAAATTTCGGTAGGCAATTCCATACCCATCACCCGGTAACCGGAGCGATGAAACGCAGAGGAAATTTGATCGGACACTATGCGGCCAAATGACAAAGTCTGTTCCAGTTCGCCAACATTGATCAAGGAATTGATAACAACCAGGCTACCTCTGGGCAAGGGTTGCCGCAAATCCAGGATCAGCTCGTCAACCTTGTCATAGCTGACTTCAACCAAATCGTCATCTTTGACTTCATTATAGCGATACAGGCGGCTACAACCGCTCAACACGGCCAGCGCTATAAACATCAACGCTATCTTCTTTTTGTTAACCATAAAGCATCTCCTCTCGAAATTTTATAAGTTATCACAGCTTAAATAAGCGGTCGCGTCAAATAATTCGTTATCGACATCAAGCACGCTTAAGCTTCGAACTCGCCTTAATCACTATACGGCCGGAATCAGCAGGATAGCTATCTATTGACCGCCCTCTGTAACAATCACACCAATGCCATTTTTTTGCAACAGCTCCTTAATAGTGGAGACGCTGGCTGGACTGTCGTAAGGCCCGACTTTAACCCGATGCCATATCACATTACCCACTTTGGCTTTCTCGACCCGCGACTCTATGCCCAATAAGGCCAGCTTGGCTTTGTGCCGCTCGGCTTCTGACGCTTCGCGAAATGAACCAGCCTGCATGACGTATTTGGTGGCTTTGGTTTTACCAACCAATTGCTCACGCACCCGGGTTTTGATTTCGTAATCCGGCACCACAACTTCTGCTTGCGGCAGAATCGTGTAGAAATCATAGCGCGGTTCTTCCGGTTCTGCTGGTGCGGGCGGCTCAGCCGGTTTTTCCGGCTCGGCAACAACTTGCGGTTTTACCGGCAACTCTTGCTTGAGTTTTTCAACAAGCTGCGGCGTTTCTGCTTCCGGTTTGCCCGACACTAATTCCGGCACCATCTTGCGGATCATATTCAAAAACACCACAAACGCCACGATCAGCGCTATAACCACTAGCCAACGCCACAATGCCACCGAAGACTTTTTCTGCTTACGGCGACTGCTGCTGTAACTGGGGCTTTGAACGCGGTGCTTGTAGTCTCTGGCCATTACATCGCTTCAGGCGTATTGATTTTCAATAGGGTCAGTGCATTGACCAGTACCTGTTTTATCGCGCAAATCAAATTGATGCGGGCATTACAGAGTTTGTCATCGTCAACCAGAAACTGATGCGCGTTGTAATAACTATGGAACTGATTGGCCAGTTCGCGTAGGTACTGGATCAGTTGATGCGGCTCGTAATTGACCGCCGCCCGTTCCAGCGCTTCCGGATATTTGGAAAGTGTAGTCAGTAACGCGGTTTCTTGCTCTTCAATCAACAAATTCAGATTGTCCATGCCT
This sequence comes from uncultured Pseudomonadota bacterium, assembly GCA_903858105.1. GTDB lineage: Bacteria > Pseudomonadota > Gammaproteobacteria > Methylococcales > Methylomonadaceae > Methylomonas. The sequence goes on from CAIOHN010000035.1 coordinate 7,703, forward strand.
AGCTGCGGATTACGTTGCCGACCTTTTTCGTCCAACTGGCGTAAGACGCTACACACTCTGGCATGCGCATACTGTACGTAATAAACCGGGTTTTCGTTGCTTCTGGAGGTAGCCAGTTTTAAATCAAAATCCATGTGCTGCTCGGATTTACGCATCACATAAAAAAAGCGGCAGGCATCTTTGCCTACTTCATTGCGCAACTGCCTTAAAGTAACAAACTCGCCGGAGCGGGTCGACATTTGTACTTTTTCTTCGCCGCGATAAAGAATCGCAAATTGCACTAACAAGACTTTAAGTTTGGATTCGTCAGCACCCAGGGCCTGCATCGCCGCTTTAACGCGCGGAATATAGCCATGATGATCGGCACCCCAGATATTCACAATCTGATCGAAACCGCGATCCAGTTTGTTCATGTGATAGGCAATATCCGAGGCAAAATACGTGGTCTGACCATTGTCGCGCACTACCACCCGATCTTTTTCATCGCCGAGCCTACTGGAGGCAAACCAGGTTGCGCCGTCTTTTATATACAGAAAACCGGCCGTATCCAGACGTTGCAATGCCTGATCAATGGAATGATCGTCCATTAAGGAACGTTCGGAAAACCATTCCTGATAGCTCACGCCAAATTCGGCCAAGTCGTCTTTGATGTCGTCTAAAATTTCGTCCAGTCCGGCTTGAAATACCTCGCCATATTGGCTGACACCCAGCAAACTTTTAGCCCGCTCGATTAAAGCGTCTATGTGTTTTTCCTTGTCGCCGCCTTGCGGTTCGTCTGCCGGCAAGTCGGCCATTACCTGTTCGCTAGTTCTACGATAGTGTTCGCCAGCTTTTTTATACAGATTGGCGGAAATGTCCCGCACATATTCGCCGCGATAACCGTTACTAGGAAACGGCAATACTTCGCCGCACGCTTCCAGATAACGCAACCAGACACTAGTTGCCAGAATATCCATCTGCCGACCAGCATCGTTGACGTAATATTCGCGCTCGACTTGAAAACCGGCAGCGGCCAACAAATCGGCAACCGCAGAACCATATGCCGCACCGCGACCATGACCCACATGCAAAGGCCCGGTAGGGTTAGCAGACACAAATTCGACTTGTACCCGCTTGCCTGCACCGATGTTGCTTAAACCAAATTCACTACCCGCATCCAAAACCTGTTGCACTACTTGAAACTGGCTATCGGGATTTATAAAGAAATTGATAAAGCCGGGGCCGGCAATATCGACTTTGGTGACCAAGCCATCGGCAGGCAGGGCGGCGACGATTTTTTCGGCTAGTTGTCTAGGGTTAAGTTTGGCCGGTTTGGCCAGCAACATCGCCAAATTGGTAGCGAAATCGCCGTGTTGCGCGTCGCGGGTGCGTTCTAGATTGATTTGAGCAATAAAATCGTTTTCGAGAATACCTTGGGTCTTAAGGACTGTAACTGCTTGTTGTAAAAGGGATTCCAGCTTTTGTTTCATTGCGTCGCGAAATTGGGATTTGTCGGAAGATACCCGGCATTATCCATGAAAAACAAATTATTGGCTAGGACGCTCGCCAAACAGCGCAGTACCGATTCGCACCATCGTGGCACCTTCGCTGATTGCCGCTTGCAAATCGCCGCTCATGCCAAACGAAAATGTATCCAGATCGCTGCGTTTGAGTAGTCGCACCGCTTGATATAAGCGACGATAAGGCTGACATTGCGCCTGATAATCCAGCTGCGGTTCGGGAATGGCCATTACGCCGCGTAAGCGCAAACGCGGCAAGCGGCTAAGCTGTTCGACCAAATCCGGTAAATCCGCCAGATCAATCCCGGATTTGCTGGTTTCATCGCTAATATTGACCTGTAAGCAGATGTTCAGCGGCGGCAAATAGTCTGGGCGCTGCTCGCTCAGGCGCTCGGCAATTTTTAGCCGATCAACACTGTGTACCCAGGCAAAGTGGCTGGCGATGGCTTTGGTTTTGTTGGATTGAATCGGGCCGATGAAATGCCAGCTAATATCGAAGGCCGACAATTCTTGCTGTTTTTTAAGCGCTTCTTGTAGATAGTTCTCGCCAAAATGGCGCTGACCCAGCCAATAAGCGGCCGCTATATCCGCAGCGGGCTTGGTCTTGCTGACCGCCAACAACTGCACACTACCAACCGGGCGTTGGGCAGCGAGTTCGGCTTGCTGGAGTTGATGGCGTACCTTGGCAAAACCTTGGGCAATGCTATTCACGATTCTCAGCAGCAGCGTCTTTTTTAACGAAAAGCCGCGAAAACAACAAACCCGATTCAAACAGTAACCACATTGGCACCGCCAATAAGGTTTGCGACAATGCATCAGGCGGCGTCAGGAACATGGCAATAACGAACACGCCCACAATGACATACGGGCGTTTTTCGGCGAGAGTTTCCGGCGTAATGATGCCGGTCCATACCAAGACAATGGTAAAAATCGGAATCTCGAACGACAAACCAAAGGCAAAAAACATCGCCAAGACAAAATCCAGATAGGTGGTGATGTCAGTCATCACCGCCACGCCAACCGGCGCGGCGGAGGTTAAATAACCAAACACCAGTGGAAACACCAGAAAATAGGCAAAGGCAGCGCCGCCGTAAAACAGCAAGGTGCTAGCCAATAGCAAAGGTGCAACCATCAGTTTTTCGTGGCGATACAATCCAGGCGCCACAAATCCCCAAAACTGGTAAAGAATGACCGGGATTGAAACAAATACCGCGACCACAAAAGCCAGTTTGAAAGGCGTAAAAAACGGCGAAGCGACGTCGATTGCGATCATCGTGCTGTTTTTTGGCATGTGTTGCAGCAAGGGTTCGGCTAGATAGGCGTAAATCTCGTTGGCGTAACTGGCGGTGCCCATAAACACAAACAACACACACAACACCACCTTGAGCAGGCGGTCACGCAATTCCACCAAATGGCTGAAAAAGGATTGTTCGTTATCCTGCGGTCTTTGGTTTGTCATCGTCCTGATTGGTTTCTATCGCGGCTTTAACATTAAAGTTAATATCTTCAAGCGCCGACTGGGTTTCCTGCACGGCTTTTTGCAATTCGCCTGCGATGCTCTGTTCTTGCATCAGTTGGCGCATTTCTTCGGCGTGCAATTCCTGCTTGATTTCAGCTTTTGCGGTATTCAAGATATTGCGGGCTTTGCCAACCCACAAACCGGCCACGCGCGCGGCTTTAGGCAATCTTTCCGGACCGATGACCAGCAAAGCCACCAAGCCAACCATCAATAATTCTGAAAAACCGACATCGAACATATAACACTAGGCCTGGTCTTTTTCTTTATTGGTCACTTCGCCTTCCAGGACTTCTTCGTCCTTGCTAACTAGCGTTTTATCTTGGTCGCTTTCTTTAACCGCAGAGCGGAAACCCTTGATGGCTTCGCCCAGGTCAGCACCGACGTTTTTCAGGCGTTTGGTACCAAACACCAGAACCACGATCACTAACACTACTAATAGATGAGGAATACTTAAACCCATTTTGCTCTCCTTATATAACGATCAGGAAGAATCGCGCTGCGCTTTTTCCTGTAAACCGGATAATCCGAAGCGCCGTTGCAATTCATTGATAACGTGTTCCGGCCCTAAGCCCTGTTGCGCCAACATCACCATGCAGTGAAACCAAAGGTCGGCGGTTTCGTAAACTATTTTGTCCTTGTCGCCATCTTTGGCGGCAATCACAGTTTCCGTGGCCTCTTCGCCGATTTTTTTCAGGATGTGATCCAGGCCTTTGGCGTACAAACTGGCAACATAAGATTGATCGGCAGTTTGCTGCTTACGCTGTTCCAAAACCTGGGCCAATTGCTGTAATACGTCACTCATTTATATGTTCACGATTGAGGGGTTGCAAAATCATAGCACGTTGCCGAAACAGCCCAAAAAAATCTACAGGCAAAAAAAACCTCCCAATACTTGCGCAGAGGGAGGCAAAAAAACTAGCGGAGTGCTTAAAGGAGGATTCCGCTGGTTATTACAACACCAGGAGGTAGTTACAAATTCGGTTTAATTTGTTCAACTGCGCTATGGATCAGGCAGTTAACAAATTTGGTGATCACAAACAATTGGGAAACTGGCAGGATATTAAAACGTGTATTTAATTTCGTTCTATGTGCTCAAATTCTCAGACTATACAGTTTGAACTTGACAAAATTTCTTGCGTTTGCTTTTCAGTTGTTGGTTACTTTACAGGATAGAAAAATGTTTACAATTGGGCATTTGTTAAATAAATTGTATACAATTAAGAAATAATCAAAATGTCAACGCTTTTTAGCAGCTATTTGGCGTCCAGGAGATACCATGGATAAATTAACCAGCATGAACGTTTTTGTCAGAGTTGCCAGAGCCGGCAGCTTTGCCGGTGCGGCCAAGGATTTAGACATCTCCAGAGCCATGGCGACTAAACACATCATGCAACTGGAAAGCGAACTCAATACCCGTTTGTTTAACCGCACCACCCGCAGCTTGAGTCTCACAGAAGCAGGCGAAGCCTATCTGGAGCGCTGCCAACAGGTGTTATTGGATGTAGCGGAGATGGAATCGGCCATCACGCATTTGCAAACCGAGCCGCGCGGAACACTCAAAATATTAGCGCCACCCGTAATTGGTGCCAGCCACATTTCACCCGGCCTGACCGAATATCTAAAAAACTATCCCGACTTATCGGTTGAGATGGTGTTAAAAGGCGGACAAGTGGATTTAATCGACGAAGGTGTGGATCTGGCTATTTATTTGGGTCAACTTAACGACACCAGCCTGGTGGCACGCAAACTGGCCAGCTCGTCGCTAGTCGTTTGCGCGTCACCGGAATATCTTAAAAAACACGGCACCCCGCAAGATCCTGAAGACCTGGAAGATCATAGCTGTCTGATCAACTGGGCGATTCCACCGCGTAACAAATGGCGGTTTAAAGGCATACTTGGCGAGCGTACCGTGACTGTCACCGGACGCATGCAAGCCAATATGGCCGATCCGATCCGCAACGCGGCTGTGAATGGCCTCGGTCTTATCATGTTGCCGCGCTATATTGTCGGCCGCGACATTGAACAAGGTCGGTTGCAGGTGGTGATGGAACAATACGGCATCTCGCCCTTGGAAATTTACGCGGTTTATCCGCACCGTAAATACATGTCGGCCAAAGTGCGCTCGTTTTTGGAATTTATTCAGGCTTGGCTGCCGCATCGGGTCGGCATGAATCCGTGACCGATCTGCAACAAAAATGGGATGCTATATATAGCAATAATCCCGGGCCGGCAGCGGCCGCGCAGGTGCTTAATCAACATTGCTTTTTACTCCCGCTCGGCGGCAAGGCACTTGATTTAGCCTGTGGCCTGGGTGGTAACGCCTTGCTGTTGGCCGAATGTGGCCTTTGTGTCGATGCCTGGGATATTTCCGCAGTTGCCTTAAAAATACTGCAGGAACAGGCTGCTGAAAAACAGCTATCAATCGCGACCAGACAGTGCCAAATCAGCGCCGATTTACTGGTAAAACAGTCCTACAATACGATTGTCATCAGTCGTTTTCTTGACCGAACCCTGTGTAATGCGATAATGGCAGCCTTGAAACCGGGCGGCCTGCTGTTTTATCAAACATTTACCCGCAATAAACTTGACCGACAAGGCCCCAGCAATCCCGATTACTTACTGGCCAGCAACGAATTATTACGTCTGTTTAATCCATTGAGCGTGATTTTTTACCAGGAATACCAGCGAATCGGCGATGTTCAGTTCGGCAATAGAAACGAAGCCTGTTTTATCGGGCAAAAATGAAGCGATAAATTAATGATAGAGAATCTCGACCCCAAACAATCCTGGGCTATTTTGCAAAACACGCCAGCGGCCGTCTTAATCGATGTCAGAACCGCCATCGAACACAGTTTTGTCGGCCACCCGCCGCAAGCCATTCATGTGGCCTGGAAAGAATTTCCCGGCATGCAACTCAACACCAGTTTTGTTAGCCAGGTTCAACAACATGCGCCTGACAAATCAGCGCCAGTTTTACTGCTTTGCCGCAGCGGACAGCGCTCTGTAGATGCGGCCAAAGCCCTGGAAGCGTTCGGTTACGCACATCTGATCAACATCCTGGAAGGCTTTGAAGGCCCGTTGGATGAAAATAAACACCGTGGCAATCAGGGCGGCTGGCGTTTTCATGGCCTGCCTTGGCAACAAAGTTAAGCCCCCATACATCGGACTGCGCATACGCATATACCGAAACTAAACCCTGTCGAGTCGGCATAACCGGCCCGACCTATCTGTTCCTTAAAAAATCATCAAGTAAACCATTGTGATAGAAAAACTTAGAAACATTGCGATCATCGCCCACGTTGACCACGGCAAAACCACGCTAGTTGATCAACTTTTACAACAATCTGGCACCTTCGACGCGCACACAAAAGTCGATGAACGGGTGATGGACTCCAACGCATTGGAAAAAGAACGCGGCATTACCATTCTGGCGAAAAACACCGCTATCGACTGGAACGGCTATCACATCAACATCGTCGACACTCCTGGCCATGCCGACTTCGGTGGCGAAGTTGAACGGGTTTTATCGATGGTTGATTCGGTTTTGTTATTGGTTGATGCGGTTGACGGCCCCATGCCGCAAACCCGCTTTGTGACTAAAAAAGCTTTTGCTTTGGGTTTAAAACCAATAGTCGTTATTAATAAGGTGGATCGTCCTGGTGCGCGTCCTGATTGGGTTGTTGATCAAACCTTCGATTTGTTTGATAACCTGGGCGCAACCGATGAGCAATTGGATTTCCCGATTGTGTATGCTTCTGCCTTAAACGGTTTTGCCGGCCTGGAAGCCGATGTCTCCGGCGGCGACATGACACCGCTGTTTCAAACGATTGTGGATAAAGTAGCGCCACCACCGGTTGAAGTTGATGCACCGTTCCAAATGCAGGTTATCAGCCTGGATTACAACTCGTATGTGGGCGTAATCGGTATCGGTCGTATTCAGCACGGTAAAGTAACCCGCAATATGCAGTTAACCATTGTGGACAGCGAAGGCAAAACCCGTAACGGTCGCATGTTGAAACTGTATGGTTTTCATGGTCTGGAACGCGTCGAAGTCGAATCTGCGCAAGCCGGTGACATTATTGCCTTCTGCGGTATCGAAAATCTGAAAATCTCAGAAACCCTATGCGATCCTAACAATGTCGTTGCCTTGCCCGCGCTATCGGTTGACGAACCAACTGTCAGCATGACGTTCCAGGTCAACAATTCACCGTTTGCGGGTAGAGAAGGTAAATTCATTACCACGCGCCAAATTTACGATCGTTTACAAAAAGAATTGCAACACAACGTAGCTTTGCGCGTTGAAACCACTGATGACCCGGATAAATTTAAAGTATCCGGTCGTGGCGAATTACATTTATCGGTCTTGATCGAAAATATGCGCCGCGAAGGTTTCGAACTGGGCGTTTCGCGTCCGCAAGTAATTATCAGAGAAATTGATGGCGTTAAATCAGAACCGTTTGAAAACGTAACCATCGAAGTGGAAGAGCAGCATCAAGGCTCCATCATGGAAAAACTGGGTGACCGTAAAGGTGACCTGAAAGACATGGTGCCGGATGGTAAAGGCCGTATTCGTTTGGAATACATTGTGCCTTCCCGTGGTTTGTTGGGTTTCCAAACCGAATTCCTGACTGCAACTTCTGGATCAGGTTTGTTCTACCACGTCTTCGATCATTACGGCCCGGTAAAAGAAGGTGCTGTGGGTAATCGGATTCGCGGGGTTTTGATCTCGATGTCTAAAGGCAAAGCGGTCGATTACTCCTTATACCCACTGCAAGCCCGCGGTGAGTTGTTAGTGGTTAACGGCGATGAAATCTACGAAGGCCAATTAGTCGGTATCCATTCTCGTGGTAACGATTTAACAGTCAACCCCACCAAACCAAAGCCGTTGACTAACATTCGTGCTGCCGGAACCGACGACAGTTTGACCTGCGCCAAAATCCAAAAAATGACTCTGGAGCAAGCGCTGGAGTTTATCAGTGACGATGAGTTGGTCGAAGTAACACCTAAATCGATTCGTCTGCGTAAAATATTACTGACTGAAAACGAACGCAAACGCGCTCCTAAATAGTCAACTTGCATAAAAAAGCCGATCTCGTCTTATGGCGAGATCGGCTTTTTATTGCCTACTTTTAAGTTGCGGTTTTATTGCAATACAAATTTCAAACCTATCACCAATAACAAGCTTGCCAGTACCGGGCGCAAGAAATATTCCGGGATTTTCGCACTCAAATGGCTGCCGATCCAAATCCCTGGTACCGAACCCAGCAACAAGCTGATCAGTAAATCCAGATCGAAATTACCCAAGCTTAAATGCCCCAAGCCAGCCACTGCGGTCAGCGGAATGGCATGCGCTAAATCCGTACCGACAATTTTTAAGGTCGTCATTCTGGGATAAAGAAATAATAAAGCCACAGTACCCAAAGCCCCGGCACCGACCGAGGATAAAGTCACCAATACACCTAACACTGCCCCGGTAAACACCGTTGCCACTTTTTCCCAACGTGGTGAAAAACGACCGCTGTTTTCTGGATTACTATGCTCGTCATCTAGCGCTTGATTCTTGGCCGCTTTCCGCAACAGGATGCTGCGCACCAGCAACGCAACAGCTGTCAGCAATAGAGCAACCCCCAAAGTAAAGGTTATGGTGCCGGTCACTTCCGTACCGACCGCCATTAAGTTTCTCAGCACATACAGCGTTATGCCAGCAAACGGCAAACTACCCAATGCCAGCCAGCCAACGATTTTCCAATCCACAGATCCGTGTTTACCGTGATGTACGAATACACCGGCTGATTTAGTGATAGCGGCATACAGCAGGTCGGTACCAACCGCCACCGCCGGTTTGAAACCAAACAAAAATACTAACAGTGGTGTCATTAACGAACCACCACCAACCCCCGTGATCCCCACCAACATACCGACAAAAAACCCGGATGCCGTATACATTAAATTCATAGTCTATTACCTTGCATTTCGTAAAATTCGATAAGTAAATCTATTATGCCAGCGTAATTAGCCAACTCATTAATGACTAATACGCATATGTGTATTCATTTTTTCGATATAGAATTTGATGGGTGATTTAGATGCCCGCATTGGTGCATGTTGCGGTCTAAGCGGCTGGAAATATTGAAAAAAATTTGGCTAAATTTTGGGCGTCCGAGTTCTGCTAAAACCCGCCAAACCAAACAAAAATGCCGATGGCAAAAGCTGTCGCAGTTTTGGCTGACGTTACAAACCGCAACAATCACGAACGCTTTAACTGATTTTTTTTAAAATCGATCAGATCAGCTCTGACCGCTAGTGGTGATTTAATTTAGATATTTTCATGGGCTCTTTCATGGTTATGGCGACAACCAGGGACAAGGCGGCACAGGCACTGACGTAATAGGCAAACCACTCCGTATGACCCAGGCTTTTAGTCCATAACGCCAGATATTCGGCGGTACCTCCGAACAATGCCACTGTCAGGGCGTAAGGAAAACCAACCCCTAAAGCCCGGATATGTACCGGAAATAATTCGGCTTTGACAATCGCGTTGACCGATGAATACCCGGAAACTATCAGCAAGGCGCAGATATACCAGATTAAAGCGGATTCGATGCTTTGTGCTTGAGACAGCAATGAAAGGATCGGCACAGTAAAAACAGTCGCGCAAGCACCAAACGCGATCAGCATACTCCTGCGACCAACAAAGTCGGAAATCAAGCCAAAGATCGGTTGTATCAGCATAAACACCACTAGCGCAATGGTGCAGATCAGCGTGGCATCGTCCTTGCTGAAACCAGTGGTGTTGACCAGAAACTTCTGCATGTAGACCGTAAAGGTATAGTACGACAAGGTACCACCGGCGGTCAGTGCTACTACGGTAAAAATTTGAGTGGGGTATTTTAGCAACTCACGCAGATTGGCATGGTTGCTGGAATAAGTGTGTTGCTCAACAAAGGCAGCGGTCTCTGCCATATTGCCTCTAAGCCCCATAGCGACAATGGCCAGCAGACCACCAACAATAAACCCAATACGCCAACCCCATTCATGCAGTTGTTCGCTAGTCAAAAAACACTTTTGTAAGAGCATCAACAATCCCAAGGCCAGTATCTGGCCCAAAACGATGGTGACGTATTGAAAGCTTGAGTAATAGCCACGGCGATTAGCCGTTGCCATTTCGCTGAGGTAAGTTGCCGAGCTGCCATACTCGCCACCAATGCTAAATCCTTGCAACATGCGGGCGAACAATAACAGAGCTGGTGCCCAGCCCCCAATTGCTGCGTAACCCGGCGTACAGGCGATGATTAACGAACCTAAACACATCAAGCTGACTGAAAATATCAATGCACTCTTGCGACCTTTACGGTCTGCCAGACTACCCAGCAACCAGCCACCTAAAGGGCGAAAAATGAAACCAACGGCAAATATCGCTGCGTTATTCAGTAACTGCGCTGTCTGATCGCTTTCTGGAAAAAATGCAGGTGCAAAGTACAACGCAAATGCTGCATAGATGGCCCAGTCGAAATATTCCACCAAGTTGCCGACCGAACCGCTGAAAATATTTAGCAGCCGCTTTCTGTGCGGAATATCTATTGTTTTGTCGCTCAAGATGATCGCTCATGTTTTGGAGGTCTAGTGATTTACAGCGATGACATAATTAACATTCAAATAGGCAAATTAAAGTATTTGTTTAAGTCCTTACTGGGCGTTGCCTAATCGCAAAAACAGATACAGACTAAACCGCAACCTTAAACCAAGCCGCATACAAAGCCGGTAAAAATAGCAGTGTCAAAACCGTTGCCACGGTTAAGCCACCCATAATCGCTACCGCCATCGGCCCAAAAAAGGCGCTTTCTGTTAGTGGAATCATTGCCAAAATCGCGGCGGCGGCAGTCAGAACGATAGGCCGAAACCGGCGCACGGTAGAATCGACAATGGCGTCAAAATCAGAACGGCCAGCCAGTTTATCCTGATCGATTTGATCCACCAGAATCACCGAGTTACGCATGATCATGCCCGATAAGGCTATGGTGCCCAGCATAGCCACAAAACCAAACGGTTGCTGGAATACCAATAAAAACAAAGTCACGCCGATCAAACCCAGCGGTGCGGTCAACAGCACCAAAAACATCCGCGAAAAACTTTGCAGTTGGATCATCAACACCGTCAACACCGTTATGACAAACCACGGCATACCGGCTGCCACCGAATCGCCACCTTTAGCCGATTCTTCCACCGCGCCGCCGGTTTCCAAGCGATAACCGAGTGGCAACTGACGCTTAATGTCTACCAGTTTTTCTTCTACCTGCGCCGAAACCATGGGTGCCTGCAGATCGCCGTACAAATTAGCTCGCACCGTCACCGTGGGGATGCGGTTGCGTCGCCAAATCACGCCTTCCTCAAAGCCGTAGTCCAATTCGGCGATTTGCGACAATGGTACGCTGCGTCCGCTTACGGTCGGCAGCATTAAGTTTTGCAATTCTGATAGGTGTTTACGTTCCTTATAGGCACCGCGGACGATTAAATCAATGCGTTCTATGCCTTCGCGAAACTCAGTCACATTCAGCCCCTGCAATGCGCCGTTTATGATGTTGGCAATATCATTGGAACTAAGGCCCAATAAACGGGCTTTAGATTGATCGACCTTAATTCGCACCGCTTTTACCGGCTCTTCCCAATCCAGTTGTACATTGGAAAGATTTGAATTTGTCCGCATGGCCTCAGCCACCTGCCGGGCGATGCCGCGTATGGTCAATATATCTGGGCCGGATACCCGGAACTGCACCGGAAAGCCGACCGGCGGGCCATTTTCAAGGCGCAAGACGCTGCCGCGTAAACTGGCAAAGTCTTGTGCAAATAATTTTATTAATTTGCTACGCAATTCTTCGCGCTGTTTAGGCCCATCGGTTAGCACCACAAACTGCGCAAAGCTGCGCTGCGGTAATTGCTGATCCAGCGGCAAATAAAAACGCGGACTGCCATTGCCGACATAAGCCACATAATTATCGATGCCGGTTTGTTGATCCAGCCAGGTTTCAAGTTTTTTAACATCGGCTTCGGTAGCCGCGTAAGACACGCCCTCCGCTAAACGCAGATCGACGATCAATTCCAGACGCGTGGAATCTGGAAAGAATTGTTGCTGCACAAATTTAAAACCAAAAATGGCCGCGGCAAACATGGCCAGCGTTAACACGATCACCAGCCAGCGATGCATAACGCAGGCGGCAACCAGTTGTCGAAAACGTTGATAGAAAGCGGTTTGATAAGGATCGTTACCATGATTTTCTGGTTTTTTGGCTAAATCTTTTTTGAGTAACTTAGCCCAAAACAGGCTCCAGCTTGATGGTTTAGCATCGCCGTGATTCACGTCTGGTAATAGTCTATAACCCAAATAAGGTACAACGACGACTGCCGCAAGCCACGACACCAATAGCGCGATGACCACCACCTGAAAAATCGAGCGTGTGTACTCGCCCGTGGATGATGCGGCAGTGGCAATCGGTAAAAATCCGGCTGCTGTCACTAAAGTACCGCTTAACATGGGCATCGCGGTTGACGTGTAAGCGAAGGCCGCGGCTTTGGTTCTATCCCAGCCTTGCTCCATTTTGGCTGCCATCATTTCTACGGCGATGATGGCGTCGTCTACCAGCAAACCCAGAGCCAGAATCAATGCACCCAAGGAAATCTTGTGCAAACCCACACCGCACAGATTCATGATCCAAAATGTAACCGCCAAAACCACCGGTATACTGATCGCCACCACGATACCGGTGCGTAATCCCAAGGACAGCATACTGACCGCCAACACGATAAGCACCGCTTCGACCAGCGATTTAACAAATTCATTAACCGAGCGGGTAACCGCTTTGGGTTGCGAAGATACTGTGTGCAAATCAAGACCAATGGGTAATTGCGCTTGCGCTGTATTTATCGCTAGATCCAGGCCGCGACCCAATTTTATGATGTCGCCGCCGTCACGCATTGCCGCGCCGATTAATAAGGTTTCCTGGCCTTTATAGCGAATCTTGTCTTTGGGAGGATCTTCAAAACCGCGACTGACTTTTGCAACATCACCAAGCCGAAATTCATGGTTATTGGCCCGGAAGCGCACATCGCGCAATTGTTCCAGCGTGTCGTAACGTCCTGTCACTGCGATGCGAATATGCTCATCGACAGAATCGAAACTACCGCCGGTAGTGACTAAATTTTGAGCTTGCAGCGTTTGCAACAAAGTTGGCACATCAATACCCATCGCCCCAAGCTTGGCATTGGACAGATCGATAAATATGCGTTGTTTTTGCTCGCCAAAAAAATCGACTTTGGCGACATCCGGCACCCGCAATAACTCAGCCCTGATGCTTTCGGCGTAGTGTTTCAGTTGCGCATAGTCGTAACCGTCGCCGGTTAAGGCATATAGATTTCCGTAAACATCGCCAAACTCGTCGTTAAAAGTCGGGCCTTCTACGCCGCTGGGCAAGGTATAGCGGATGTCGCCAACTTTTTTGCGCGCCTGATAAAAAATATTGGGGACTTCGGCTGTCGGTGTGGAGTCTTTAGCCACCAAAAATATCAAGGACTCCCCTGCACGCGAATAGCTGCGTAAATTATCCAGCCAGGGTACTTCCTGCAGTTTTTTTTCCAGTTTGTCGGTAACTTGACTTTCCACTTCCTGCGCACTGGCACCTGGCCAACCGGTGCGGATAATCATCACTTTAAAGGTAAACGGCGGATCTTCCGATTGACCCAGTCGGGTATAAGACAAGGCGCCGATCAGCGTCAGCATCAAGATGGCATATAAAACCAGTGCCGGGTGGCGCAAAGACCACTCGGATAAATTAAAGCTGTTTTTCATCGTTGGCTCCGCGCCTGCGTCGCCTTGACTATTTGGCCGGGTATCAAGGTATGCACACCTGCCACCACCACTTGTTCACCGTTTTGCAAACCTGAACTGATCGATACGCCGTTTTCACGAAAGTCACCGGTTTGGATGGTTCTTGGCTGCACTTCGCCAGTATTGGGATTAACTACCCAGACAATCGCTAGTCCATCGCGTTGTGTAACCGCGGTTGTGGGCAATAAGAAATCGCTACCGTCATTTTGATAGAATCTGACCCCGGCTGTCATCCCCAGACGCACGACATTATCCGGATTCAATAAAGCCAGTCGGACGTGAAAAGTACGCGTTACACTGTCGGCGGCCGGTGCTACTTCCCGCACTTTACCTTGATAAACTGTGCCGGGATTAGCCCATAACCGCACTTCGGCTGGGGCGCCGACGGCAACACCTGTCATCCTTGATTCAGGAATGGCAATCTCCACTTCTTTACTATCAGGTGCTGCGATACGCACAATAGTTTCACCGGCAGCAACCACTTGACCCGGTTCTGCGTGAATATCAGTAATTACACCATCGCGTTCTGCCAACAATCGGGTGTAGCGCGATTGGTTACCGGTGACTGCAGCTTGGGCTTTAGTTTGATTGACCCTGGCTGCGGATGCTTTGAATTTTGCTTCCTGCATATCCAGGGCCTGATCGGAAATAAATTTCTTGCTGTGCAGTTGGCGTTGTCTATCCAGATCAGCTTGCGCCAATGCCAGATCAGCTTCGGCAGCGCGCACTTCGGCTTCAGCGGCCTGAGTGGATAAACCGGTATCTAAACTGTCCAGCTTTGCCAAAAGTTGGCCTTTGCCGACCACCGCTCCAATATCGACATGACGTTGGATAATTTTGCCGTTGATTCTAAATCCTTGTGCGCTTTCATAACGAGAACGTACTTCGCCGACTAAAGTCACTGGCGCAGATACGGTCTGCTCACCCACGGTAATTACCAGCGCTGGACGCGGTGCAGACTCTGGCGGCGCCGATTTTTCACAGGCAACCAACAGAAAAGCCAACATCCCCAGTAAATAATTCATATTAATTCCCTAATATTGGCTAGCCGTGTAGTCAGTAAATTTATGCCATGGCCTTGGAAATGAGTTCCAGCGGCACCAGCGAAATCAATGCCCTAAACAACAAGTCATTACTGCTGTTGAAAAAACCGTAACATTCATAATCCAGCGGTCTGGCCTGTAGATCGCCAAAATCGTGTTCAGCGCAGTTTTCGGTCGGTTTGATCAATATATGCAATGCGTCGTTGCTCCTGAGTTTTGCCAAAAAGCGCCTGTCGATGCTGATTTTGTGCGAAGTATAGACCATAGGATTACGTTCAAAATCATGCAACCATTTCAAGGCTTTTTCCAGTAAAGCACTGGATAGCAAGGAGCAGGGGAACATTTCAGGAAAGATCACTTTGTCCTGCAATTCATCAAAGTACAAGGTTTGATCACGTAAGGAGGCGCAAAGAAAATTTTTGGCGTTGCTGTTCATCATAAACTTACGCTTTAAAAAATAGCCGTTATTCAAAAAGCAACGGTCTGGCTGAATTTTCAACTCACCTACCCGCGAAAGGTCCAAGCCGGATAAAAACATTGGCTCGGCGGTTTCCTTTTTGTGACCGGTCAAAGCCAACTTGCCATCTGCCTTGACGATAATCCGATTACTCAAACAGGGCGAAGGTTCAGTTTTAAATTGCGATTCCTTGATCTCCACTTCAACGGTTTGCCCAGGTTTAATGACATTGATGAAAGAAAACTGATAATTACTAAAATTCAAACCATGTTCGGTAATCAAATGCGCTTCGTCGGATTTCTGACGAAGCTCTGCAACCTTGCCTTCAATCAAAGACTCTAGTTGAAACCCCAGCGTGATGGGGCCATTAAAGGGGTTAGCGTTGATGTGATGCCACTTCCAAGGGTCATGAAATAAATTGAAATCATCGGTGGAATTGCGCGCGATATCGATATGAAGCTGCGTGAAAACATCCAAACTTATTTGATTCATGCTAATAACCTCTGTTCTTTTTATCTTAATATCCAGACTGAAAGCCGTGTGTAAACACCGCTAATCGTCACGATAACCTAGCCTGACAGTATAGTTTACCCGTTAGATTCAAAGCATTGATGCAACTCACTTTTGCCTATCAATACAGTGGCTGTTGATAAGCTGTTGGCTTATTGGCTTAAAAACTGTGGATAAGTAGCTATCAAAATAGTCTTAAGTAGTTATCCACACACTGTAAACAGTTGAAAAGCCTATAAAACAACAGTATTAATTACGTTTAAAACATTGAAAGTAAAATTAAAAATCGTGTTTTCCACAGATTTTTCTGTGCTAGTAATAATAATAAAGTAAAGATCTTAATAACTTTATTATTACTACTGCGTAAAGGATAGAGCCACAACAGGCTTCTATCCTGACCCATTTGCATTTACTCGTCGGCTTGCATTTGTTCGGTCAGACTCTTGGGTAGCTTCTTTTTGACTTTTACCCCCAACTCTTCAAATGCACTTGCCTGGCGCAACAGATTGCCGCTCCCGCTACTCAGTTTATTCACAATGCCGTCGTAAGTTTTTTGCACGGTGCTTAATTGGTTACCCAGTTTTTCCACATCTTCGACAAAGCCACGGATCTTGTCATACAGGCTGCCGGCCTTATCGGCTATCAAGCGGGCGTTTTCGTTTTGTTGCTCGTAGCGCCAAATGTTTTGCACAGTGCGTAAGGTCGCCAGTAGCGTTGTCGGGGTGACCACCACAATTTTGTGCTCGAAAGCATCGTTGAACAGTTTTTCATCAGCCTGAAAAGCCGCCATAAATGCGGCTTCTATCGGCATGAACAGCAATACAAAATCCAGCGAACGTAAGCCTTTCAAGCTGGAATAGTCTTTGTCGCTTAAGCTTTTAATATGGTTTCTGACTGCATCTGTATGTTGCTTTAAAGCGTCGATACGCTGGATGTCATCCTCTGCGGAACAATAGCGTTCGTAAGCGACTAAAGACACTTTGGAATCGATAATCACATCCTTGTTCTCCGGCAAGCGCACGATCACATCCGGTTTGAACAAACGATTGTCCTGATCACGAAAAGCGCCTTGAGTTTCGTATTCGATGCCTTTACGCAAACCCGACTGCTCCAATACTCTTTCCAGAATCATTTCTCCCCAATTACCTTGGGTTTTGTGATCGCCCTTCAAGGCTCTGGTCAGATTTAGCGCTTCCTGATTCATCTGGGCCGTGTCACGACGCAAGGAGACGATTTCCTCACGCAGGCTAATCCTGTCCTTGGTTTCGTTGTCGTAGACGCTTTCAACGCGGTTTTTGAATTCGCCTAGTTGCAGTTTTAAAGGTTCTACTAGCGATTCAATGCTAACTTTGTTGTGTTCGGCAAATTGCTTGCCGCGCTCCTCAAATATTTTGTGGGCCAGATTTTCAAATTGGGTTTTTAATTGATTTTCCGCATCCTGCAGTAAACGGATTTTTTCAGCGTTACTTTTATGTTGTTCTTGCTGACGAGCGTTGAGGTCGGCGTTTTCGGTTTTTAACTCAAGCAACTGTTGCTGCAAATCTTGCAGTTCGTGCTCTTTTTGCTTTAGTGATAACAAGCGTTGATCGGCTACCGCCAGAGTAACTGCTTGCTGTTGGATTTGTTGTTGTTGCGATTCGATCAGTTGTTCCAAGGTTTGCCGACGTTTGCCAGCAAACCAGGCACTGATCGCATAGCCAAAAATAGCCGCCAGTAACGTCACCAACGGCCAAAGCACCATACATTTTCATTCCATTTAAGGTAATATTTATTTGTCCAGCACTATAAGTTCTAAGAGTTGGTTCCATTCCAAATGCGCCTCTTCTAATTAAATTTACACCTTCAATTCGTTGTAAAA
>CAIOHN010000036.1 GCA_903858105.1 uncultured Pseudomonadota bacterium
AATATACCCAACGCTGTATGGCTTTCAATAACTCAGCAAGGTGCTGATTTTCCGCATCCAACATCTTTAAAGTCATGCCTAATTAACCAGTTTAACGGCATTTTGACGAGCAATAGTCTGAAATGCCGTAGCCGCCGCAACGCGCGCTTTGCAAACCAGATCCACAGGCAAGCCCAACTGTGCCTCTAACTGCATTTTAATTTTCGCGCGCTGGATTAGAGGTATTGGCTCAGCAGTTTCCAAAAACAAATCAACATCGCCACCTTTAGCGGCGTCGTCAAGCCGAGATCCAAACAAATATGCCTCTGCATCTGCACCTGCATGGCGATGTATTACCTCAGAGATCAATTGGACTTGTTCCTTGCTCAAGCGCATTCAAGTCTTTCTCAAGAATCCGCTTTAAAAAACCTGGCTATCCAGTAGCCCAAGCAAATATTGCCCATAACCGTTTTTAGCCAATGGCTTGGCAAGTTTTTCGATTTGTTCGTCGCCGATCCAATGACTGCGCCAGGCAATTTCTTCCGGGCAGGCGATTTTCAAACCCTGCCTACGTTCTATGGTTTCGATAAAATTGCTGGCTTCAATCAAACTGGCATGGGTGCCGGTATCCAACCAAGCGTAGCCGCGCCCCATGATTTCCACGCTTAGTTGCTGCCGTTCCAGATAAACCTTGTTAACGTCGGTAATTTCCAGTTCGCCACGCGGCGATGGTTTTAAATTGGCGGCTATATCCACTACCTGGTTATCGTAAAAATATAGGCCGGTGACAGCGTAATTGCTTTTTGGTTGCAGCGGCTTTTCTTCCAAAGATGTCGCCCTGCCCTGCGCGTCGAAACTAACTACACCATACCGTTCGGGGTCTTGGACGTGATAAGCAAACACGGTGGCGCCGTTTGCCTGATCGCCGGCATTGCGCAACTGTACATGCAAATCATGGCCGTAAAAAATGTTGTCGCCCAATACCAGCGCGCTGGGATGATTGCCAACAAACTCTTTGCCGATAATAAATGCTTGCGCCAAACCGTCCGGGCTAGGCTGTACGGCATATTGCAGATTAATACCCCAATCACTACCGTCGCCAAGTAACTGTTGAAATAAAGGCGTGTCTTGCGGCGTGGAGATGATCAATATGTCGCGAATACCCGCCAGCATCAGGGTGCTAAGTGGATAATAAATCATCGGCTTGTCATAAATCGGCAGTAATTGTTTGGACACTGC
Source organism: uncultured Pseudomonadota bacterium (assembly GCA_903858105.1). Lineage (GTDB taxonomy): Bacteria > Pseudomonadota > Gammaproteobacteria > Methylococcales > Methylomonadaceae > Methylomonas. The sequence goes on from CAIOHN010000036.1 coordinate 1,219, forward strand.
TTTGGTGACTGGGTAAAGCCGTGTACCGGAACCTCCGGCCAGGATAATGCCTTTACGCTGATTCATAGTTAGTATTTAGGTTAATTAAGTCCAACAGCTTATGCTGTCACGGCAATGACAACGCTTTCAATTCAGCTTCCATAGCATTTACGACATTTATTAACATGTCGCTTGCTGCATTGGCTGATAGCAAAGCCTGTAAAAATAACAGGCTATCCGTCATGTATTCATGCACTAATAAATTTCTAAGTTTTCTGGCGGCAAAAAACATTTCTGCGCTTTCTAGCCAAGCCATTTTCTCCGCATAAGCCAAAACATCTATTAAAGACTTTGGTTTTTCACCGAGCAAATAAGCAAAGCGTGGTATTAGTTTTTCACCTATAAAATCTTGCAATCTACCGAAACGACTGACGAATGCGTCAATTTTTTCCGCCTTCTCTTCATCACTTTCCAAACGCTCTACCCAAGTAACATCAATGGTTTCAGAAAACATTGTACTCTGAGTATATCGTAAGTGACCCGCTCCCTTACGCGCCACACTTAAGGCCAATACCGCATCCTCTGCATATTCTGTTAAGTAGCGAACGCTCACAGGTAGACGCCGGTACGTTGGGCGATTTCAAAAATCCGGGCCGGAGGTGTCTGCGCGTCCTTAACAAGCACGTCTATTTTCCGATCACCCAAAGCCATAATCAAGGCCGCGTAAAGCTTGCAAATAGCCTCGGCTCGATTAGGCAATGAGTCTTCGGTTTCAAAAAAAAGATCAATATCCCCGCCTTTGCCCGTATCCGTAGCACGTGACCCAAAAAGGCTGACACGGACGTTGTTGCCTAAAAGTTGGTGCGCTGTTTGCTTAATGATCTGAATTTGCTCGTTTGTTAAGCGCATATCTCAGTTGCAATCTGTTTTTTTCGTGTACCCAATGGTCTGACGAATTAGCCCCTAATGTTTGGTATAACTAAATTGCGACCGTTATTTAAAATAAATTTCTTTCAACATCCTCTCGACACCCAATTGCCAATTGGGTAAACATATATCAAACGCGGTTTTAAGTTTTTCGGTATTCAACCGCGAGTTCAATGGCCGCTGAGCTATGGTTTGATAGGCACTGGCCGGCACCGCTGCCACCGCGGTTTTGGGTGTTTTCAGTTCAATGCCATTATCGCGGGCAAAATCCAGGACAAAATGCGCGTAGTCGTACCAACTGGTTTGGCCGCTGGCAGTTAAGTGATAAATACCGGATACATCAGGTGTATTTAGCGCTTTGCGAATCGCATGCGCAGTCACATCGGCGAGCAATTCGGCACCGGTGGGCGCACCTATTTGGTCGTTTATCACTGCCAATTGCTGCCGCTCCTGGGCCAGGCGCAACATGGTCTTGGCAAAGTTATTGCCTCTGGCGGCGTATACCCAACTGGTGCGAAAAATTAAGTGTTTGCCCGCAACCGCTTGAATGGCCTGCTCGCCAGCCAGTTTGGTTTGGCCGTAGACACTGATAGGGCCAGTCTTATCGTCTTCTTGCCAGGCTTTATCGCCGCTGCCGTCAAACACATAATCGGTAGAATAATGCACCAGCCACGCGTTGGCTTTTTTGGCTTCTTCAGCTAAAACGCCTGGGGTTATTGCATTGATAGTATTAGCTAATTCTATTTCAGACTCGGCTTTATCCACCGCTGTATAGGCCGCAGCATTAACGATAACATCGGGCCGCACGGCGCGCACAGTGTCGGCGATGCCTTGCGGATTGCCTAAATCGCCGCAATAGTTTGTATCCGATCTATCCAACGCCAACAATTCGCCCAGCGTGGCTAAACTTCTTTGCAGTTCCCAGCCAAGTTGACCGTTTTTGCCCAATAGCAAAATCTTCATCAGGCACTGCGTCCGGCGTAGTTTTTGTCCAACCAGGATTGATAGTCGCCGGACAATACGTTGCCAACCCAGGCTTGATTGTCCAAATACCATTGCACGGTTTTCTTGATGCCGGTTTCAAAGGTTTCTGCGGGTTTCCAGCCCAGTTCACGCTCCAGTCTGGAGGCATCGATAGCATAGCGTCTGTCGTGACCCGGTCGATCGGTGACGTAGGTAATCTGCTCTGCGTAAGATTTGCCATCGCTACGCGCTTGTAATTCATCCAGAATACTGCACAAGGTATTGACCACGTCCAGATTGGCTTTTTCATTCCAGCCGCCGACGTTATAAACTTCGCCGACTTGACCATCAGCCAGCACTCTGCGAATCGCGCTGCAGTGATCTTTGACATATAACCAATCGCGAATTTGCTGTCCATCGCCGTAAATCGGCAAGGGTTTGCCAGACAAGGCGTTTTGGATGCAGAGTGGAATCAGTTTTTCCGGAAAGTGGTACGGGCCATAATTGTTGGAGCAGTTAGTCGTTAAAACCGGCAAGCCATAGGTGTGATGGTAAGCGCGCACCAAATGGTCGCTGGCGGCTTTGCTGGCAGAATACGGGCTGTTGGGTTGGTATTGATTGGATTCGGCAAACGGCGAATCAGTCTGGGCCAAAGAACCATAAACCTCGTCGGTAGACACATGCAGCAAGCGAAACTCTTGCTGTGCAAGTTGCCCCAGATTATTCCAATATTGGCGCACCGCTTCCAGTAAGCGGAAACTGCCCAGGATATTGGTCTGGATAAAATCTTCCGGGCCATGAATTGAACGATCGACATGCGATTCGGCGGCAAAATTTATTACGGCGCGAACCTGGTGTTTTTCCAGCAAACTTAGCAGCAAATCGTAATCGCCGATGTCGCCTTTTACGAACACATGCCGAGCATCGCCTTGCAAGCTTGCCAGATTTTCCAAATTGCCGGCATAGGTTAATTTATCCAGATTAACCACGATTTCGTCGCTTTGCGCCAGCCAATCCAGCACAAAGTTACTACCGATAAACCCCGCCCCGCCTGTTACTAAAATGCTCATAATGATAGGTTTTTTAATTTTTAAAGCTGTCCGCCCAACGCAAAACGTTAAGGCTGTTCAAGGCATTGTACCTTAGTGCAATGCCTCAGTCTCTATGCGGCTAGGGTAGATACAGGGTAAACCTGGCACCACCCAAGCTGCTTTGATTATCCACTTGCACATAGCCGGTCTTGTCGGCGTCTTTATGCAAGCAGGCCATAACCGACACAAAATACAAGCCCAAGCCGGAATTTCCAGAAACCCAGTCCAATTCACCTGAATTACTCAAATCGGCTGTCAAAAACTTCTGCGGATAGCCGTCGCCGTCATCTTCTATAGCAATCCGTAAATAACCGCTGTCTTCGGTCGCCGAGATCAAAACCGTATTTTTAGTATAGCGCAGGGCGTTATTCAACACCGACGCCAAACCATTGCTGATAACCGGATAATCGCAAAAGCACATTAAATCCTCGTCGCAGACTACCTGTAAATCGATGTTGTGTAACCTGGACAAGCGGGCTTGCTGATCGATCGCCTCCTTGATGATGTCAGCGACCACATGCTCCTCAATCACCAAACTGAATTTCCGGGCGTCGATTTTGTACATCACCAACAACTGCATCAAGCTGTGATTGATTCTTTGCGCTTCAAACTCCAGTTGATCAAATTCCGTAGCTTGGTCGTTTTGCTTTGCTGCGGCTTGGCGGATCAACTCCAGCAAGGTGCCCAGGGAATTTTTAATATCATGCACGGTGGACGCCAAGATGGTCGGAAACACCCCGTTATTTTCTAAAATACTGCGCATTTTTTAGTGCTTTGCCAATTGCGAATGTCGCAACTTAGCATATTCCATCTGCAAAATGCCCAGTTTGTGTTGATCAACGCCAATCTGCTTGGCTTTCTTGAACAGGTTTATGGTGCGCTGATTTTTTTCCTCGCAAAATTCATTGACCTTTAAATCGTGAATCATAATTTTCAGCATGTTGACAATAATGGTTTTGTTGTCCGGCATGGTCTGAATAGCCTGTTCAAACAAATCCAGCGCCTCCTTGAATCGACCTTGCTTGTATAAAGCCACGCCCTTGTTATTGGTAGCAATTAACGCTTGCTTGGTTTTCTGAATCAAAATTTCCGAATGATTATGCATGCCAATGTCGCTTTGCATGCGCCGCAGATCATTCAAAAACTGCTCGTCATCGATATTGGCATGAATCAGATCGTGCAGCATTTCTTCGGCTATACCGTGTTCATCGCTTAACAGACAGGTTTTCACTACATCCAGTTGCGCGTCTTTTGGCACTTTATTGCCCAGACTTTCGCATAACTCCAAGGTCTTTTGTAAGGCTTTTTGTGATAACTCGTCCTTACCCTGCGCTTTAAATACATCCACTTCCAAGGTAGAAGCGCGTAACTCGGCTTCGGGTTGGTTGGCGTATTCCTGGCGCATGGCAGCCAGGGTTTTTAAGGCCTCGTCTGTCGCGTTGGTTTTGGCATACAGCTTGGCCAGACCGGCAAAGTCGGCGCAGGAACCGTGCACAGAATGCTTACCCAGCTTTACCACCGATTTATAGGCTTTTTCTGCAGCCTCCAAATTGCCGTTTTTATCGGCTGCTTCTGCCAGTTTTTTTTGTCGCAAAATCGATTGCGGCGACAGTTGCAAGGCCTGCTGCAACACATTCTCCACCTGGGTAAACTGATCCAGCGCCTCATAGGCCTTACCCAGCCAGTCGTAACACTCCATCAACATGGGGTTGTCGGCGACCAGGCTTTGAAAACCGGCAATCGCTTGTTCTATGTTGTTATTTTGAAAATCGATAACCCCCAGCCCCATTCTGGCCCAGGGCAATTCCCTTTGCGCCAGCACATCCTGATAAATTTGTCGGGCCTTATCAAAATCACCCGCAGAAATCGCCAGCTCGGCGCGGGTTTTTAACAACTGCATCTGCATTTTTTTATCGCCCACTTCCAGCAAGGCGTCACAGTGCCTGATGGCCTGCGCCAGATCACCTTTGGCAAGCGATTTTTCGATACTGACCAGATAATTTTTGCGCACAAAATGCTTGGTCAGACGGCTCAATAGTTGTTGGGCATTAAATGGCTTGGTCAAATAATCGTCCGGTTTGCTATCCATAGCCCCCAACACCGCACTGGCGGATTGCTCGGCGCTGATCAATACAAACACACAGCGATAATCGATTAATTTACGGTGCCGGGCTTCCTCAAGCACTTGTTGACCATTCTTGCCCTGCCCCAGGTTGTAATCGCATAACACAATATCAAAAGTGCTTTTGGTCATGGCATTGATAGCGGCAATGCCGTTATCCGCTTCGGTAACAATATCGGCTTGCAAGCCATACAACATATCTCGCATCGCCTTGCGAAACACAGGGTTGTCCTCGACTATCAAGATGTTTTTGCCGGTTAAACTAAAACTCATTGCCTTATGAAGGGTAAATAACAATCAAAAAATAGACTCCGCAAAATCTGCAACTAAATTGGACTTGAGACAATCTCTAAAAATTAAAAAATCTTCTGCTTTATGCCCAGTGAGTATTATAAGGAGAAGGTCGGGATAGGCGATAAATCAACTATTTACACCCATCACCCTAGCCTTCTCGCTGAGGGAGAATGCCGTTAAGTTAAGCCGCGAGTTTGTGCTGTAGGGTCGAATTTATTCGACCTGAAAACACCCATCGTGCGAATAAATTCGCACCTACAGCTATTAACTTAACGGCATTGCCCTGAGGGAGAGGGGATTTTCAGAGGCTCCCTTGAAAAACAAAATCACGACCCCCAACTCGCCCAAGTCCACTTTACAACCAAATGAGTATAGACATGACCGTTGAAGCTAACAAACAAACCCTTGGCTTTCAGACCGAAGTAAAGCACTTACTGCACCTGATGATCCACTCCTTGTACAGCAACAAGGAAATATTTTTACGCGAGTTGATCTCCAACGCCTCCGACGCGGCCGACAAATTGCGCTTTGAAGCACTGGCCAACGACAGCCTGTACGCTGGCGATAGCGAGCTGAAAATCCGCGTCGATTTCGACGAAACCCAAAAAACCATCACCATTAGCGATAACGGTATTGGTATGACCCGCGCCGAAGTCCAAGACCATATCGGCACCATCGCCAAATCCGGCACCAAACAGTTTTTTGAGCGCCTGACCGGCGACCAGGCCAAAGACAGCGAACTGATCGGTCAATTTGGTGTGGGCTTTTACTCGGCCTTTATCGTCGCCGACAAAGTCACCCTCACCACGCGCAAAGCCGGTGAAACCGAAGCCGTGCGCTGGGAATCGGCTGGTGAAGGTGATTACACCATCGAATCGGTCGATAAGCCTGGCCGCGGCACCGAAATCGTCTTGCATATGAAAGACGGCGAAGAAGAATTTTTGAACAGCTGGCGCCTGCGCACCATTATTAAAAAATTCTCCGATCACATTTCTTTGCCTATCATAATGAGCAAGGAAGTACCGGCTGAAAAAGACGACGAAGGTAATGAGACTTCGCCGGCCAGCCTGGAAGACGAAACCGTCAACAGCGCATCGGCGTTGTGGACCCAGTCTAAAGACTCGATTTCCGCAGAAGAATACAACGAATTTTACAAACACGTCGCGCACGACTTTCAGGATCCTTTAACCCACGCGCATAGCCGCGTCGAAGGCACCAACGAATATAGTTTGCTGCTGTATGTGCCCAGCCGCGCCCCGTTCGATATGTGGGATCGCGACGCCAAGCACGGCGTAAAACTCTACATCAAAAAAATCTTCATCACCGACGATGCCGAGCAGCTAATGCCGCGCTTTCTGCGCTTTGTGCGCGGGGTAATCGACGCCGACAGTTTGCCGTTGAACGTCTCGCGCGAGATTTTGCAACAAAGCAAACAAATTAGCGCGATTAAAACCGGTGCGGTGAAAAAAGTGCTGGGTATGCTGGAAGATTTGGCGGAAAACGACGCAGAAAAATATCAAACATTCTGGGAGCAATTTGGTAACGTCATCAAGGAAGGCCCGATCGAAGATCACAAAAACAAAGACCGGGTTGCCAAACTACTGCGTTTTGCTTCAACTCATACCGACGACAAAACCCAAAGCGTATCGCTAGATGATTACATCAGCCGGATGAAAGAAGGCCAGGAGAAAATCTATTACGTCACAGCCGACAGTTTTGCCGCCGCTAAAAACAGCCCGCACCTGGAAATCTTCCGCAAAAAAGGCATTGAAGTATTGTTGTTGTCGGATCGCATCGACGAATGGCTGGTATCCAGCCTGACCGATTACGACGACAAGCACCTGCAATCAATAGCCAAGGGCGATCTGGATCTGGACAAATTTGATAGCGAAGAAGAGAAGCAACACCAGGAAGAAGTCAGCAAGGATTTTGAAGCGGTATTGAAACAAATCCAGGATGTGTTAACCGACAAAGTCAGCGAAGTACGTGTCAGCCATCGTTTGACCGACTCCCCGGCTTGCCTGGTAACCGGCGTGTACGACATGAGCTTGAACATGGAACGCATCATGAAAGAAGCCGGCCAATCGCTGAATATGATGGGGATGGGCGGCAGCAAACCGATCTTTGAGATCAACCCTGACCACGCCATTGTCAAAGCCCTGAAAAACGAGCAAGACGATGCCCGCTTTGCCGACATTAGCCAAATCCTGTTCGACCAGGCCATCCTCAGCGAAGGCGGTCAGCTGGATAATCCATCGGCATTTGTGCATAAGTTGAATGGCTTGTTGCAAAGTCTGCTGGTGTAAGACCAAGCGCACACCAAAAGGCCGGGTAACCGGCCTTTTTTTTGGGCTATTTTTTGCTTAGTTTATTTCGCCAGAAACGCTTATCGGCTTATTCTGGCCTACGGTTTTAGTAGTTGAATTTACCCCTACAATACCGCGTAGCGGAAAAATGCCGTAGGCATGGTGTTACCCCCTCTTTTTTTCCAATGGTATTGAGTTAATAGCTGTAGGTGCGAAATTATTCGCACGACGGGTGTTTTCAGGTCGAATAAATTCAACCCTACTGCAAACTCGCTGCTTAACTAAATGGCATTGCCTTCTACCGCCTCTAGCATCAACGTGTTTGATGGGAACAGCCCGCACTTTCGCTCCTTGCGCTCAGCAATAACCAAATCGGCAATCAATCCCCTAACCGTCCGAAATTATTAGGTGTTAGAATCCGTGTAATAAATTACCTACAACTTAGGTTTTTAAGGTTGCTATTACCGATGCGCACCGTTGCGAAGTTTCTGTTAATGCTGGCCATACTCTGGAGTCATACCGGTTTAGCCCAGCCGCGCATCGCGATTATTGTTCACCCGCAATGCAGTTTTACCCATTTATCCATCAAACAAGTTGTCGATATCTACATGGGGCGTTTGCTCAGCCTGCCCGACAACCACATCCCGCTGCCGCTGGATCAGCAAGGCGGCTCCCCGCTGCGCGAACAGTTTTACGAAACGCTGACTGATCGGCCGCTAGCGCATATCAATGCTTATTGGGCGCGCCTGATGTTCAGTGGTCGCGCCACCCCGCCGCGGATGCTGCCGGATAGTCTGAGCGTGTTGCAGGTGGTATCGCAAAACCGTGACGCCATAGGTTACGTGGAAGACGAGAAGGTTAACTCGTCGGTCCGGGTATTGTTTTATCTTGAATAGTCGACAGGAGTTCGTCAGATGAAAATCATCACCAGCCTAATTGCCATCGGCGGACTTCTAGCAGCCCCAACCGCCACAGCGGAATGGAATATCGATCTTAGCAAACAATCGCGACTGCGCATCAGCGGCTTCGGTACCCTGGGTCTGGCAACCAGCGATCAGTCGCAAGCGGCGTTAACCCGCGACATCGCCGACCAGGAAGGCATCAGCAGCAGTAGCCTGCCCTTATCGACCGACAGCCGTTTAGGCATGCAAATTGATGCCATCATCAATGCCGAATGGTCTGCTACCGTGCAAGCTGTATTAAAAGACCGTCCTGCCCAAACCATAGAAGAAAGCTTGCAATGGGCTTTTATTAGTTACCGGCCCAATGCCAATTGGCAACTGCGCGCCGGCCGGGTTGGGCTGGATATAGGCTTGGTCTCGGATCAGCGCAATATAGGCTATAGCTATTTATGGGTGCGCCCGCCCATCGAATTCTATGGCCGTTTGCCGCTGTTGCAATTCAATGGCGGCGACGCGACTTATTCCTTTGACGTGGACGATGTCAATCTCAGTTTAAAAGTGTTCGCTGGTGAAGCGTCGCCGTTTTATCCCAGCAACCCGAATTACAACATCAGCATCGCGCCGCTATGGGGCGGCAACGTCAATCTGCGCTGGGAAGACTGGCATGCCCAACTGTCTTACGTTGGTACGCAAATCCAATCCAACCACCCAGGTCTTCAAGAGTTGCAGGCGGGTATCGATCAAATCGCCGCGTTCTACCCGGATGCCGCAAGCCTGAGTCAGCGTTATACCTTGAAGGGCACCCAAAATCATTTCCTGTCCGCCGGTCTGGCCTACGAAGGCGACCCGTGGCGCGCCCAGGTAGAATTTGGCCGCCTGCTGCATGGGAATGGCTTTGTCAGCGATATTTACATGGCTTACGCCTCCGTGGGTTACCGAATAGGTTCGATAACACCCTATCTCGGTTACAGTACGCTGTGGCCTGCGAATGGCCGCCCGCAAGTCCCCAGCCCGCTGCCGGACCCGCTGCTGCAAGCCGCCGCTGAGCGGCCTTTTGCGGACAGCTACTCTAACCAGGAAACCCTGACGCTGGGAGGCCGCTGGGATTTTTACAACAATCTGGCACTAAAACTCCAGTACGATTTGGTGCATGTCAGAAACGGCGACGGCATTGGCCTGTGGCGCACCGACAATGACACCCAGCCCCAGCCAAAGGAGTTTTCAAATATATTTTCCGCGACCCTGGATTTTGTATTCTAATAGCAGTGCTGCTTTAGCTCTGTACCCAGAAGGTCGTCATGAACAGCCAAGTGTTCAATAGTCTAAATACCCAGTTATCGATCCGGGTGTTCGTAGGCATGCTGTTGCTCAGTACTTTGATCGTGCTGGGCGCCTATACGCTGGCGTTTGACGACACTCAACGCGATGCGCAGCAACAAGTCAGCGAACTGGTCGACGCGATGGAATATTCCGCTGCCATCGCTCTTTACGCCAGCGACGCCCAAATCGCCGATGACGTGGTGCGCGGCGTGTTACGCGGCAGCTATGTCGCCTCGGTACACTTGCGCAATGGTCGTGGACTGGATGTTAAAATCGCCAAATACCCTGATTCATCGGAGCAACCCGTCGTCCGGCGGGGGTTAAATTCGCCGTTTGACAGCAGCGAATCCGTAGGCGTACTTGAGGTCAGCTTACACCCGCCAATCATTCGCCAACGCGCCGCGGCCAGCGCTAAAAAAATGGCTATCGCCCTGAGCAGCATAGTCTTATTGCCCACCCTGTTGTTCTGGCTGATTATCAGCCGCCTGATCACCAAACCGCTGCTCGATCTGTCGCAACAACTCAGTATGATCACACCCGGCACCGAACAGCGCCTGCGTTTAACCAAGCGTCCTCAGCGCGATGAACTAACCAACCTGGCGAACGATGTTAACGCGTTACTCTCGGTCGCCGCCTTATCCCTGCGAAAAGAACGCAGGCTAAGGCTGCATATCGAAGCACTGGAACAGCAGTACGAAACCATCTTTACGCAAGCATCGACCGGCATTATTCTGCTCGACCAACAGGGGCATTGCCTGATAGCCAATCCCGCCGTCCGCCAGCTATTTGCAGACTGGCGCGACGATGTGCAAAGTGTATTTTCATTGTTGACGCATTGGGAAAACTCGCTATTTTTTGAACCTGCCGAATTTTGCGGCTTGGTTAAAAACGCACTAGCCACACATAATCCTCAAGCTCGTGATCTGCGCCTAAAGCGTAAAACAGGCGAGCAACAAGACTGGGTACACGTGCTGATTTCCTGTCACCCAAATCCAGAGCAAATGCACATTGCCGAATGTCTATTCCTGGACGTCAGCAACCGCAAACAACAAGAAGACGAAGCCCGCTTTCAGTCGCAGCACGACGCCCTTACCTCGCTTCTAAATCGCCGAGGTTTGGAAGCGCGCCTGAATTTGAATTATGTGGCTCGCGACAACGACAACGTCACTTTGCTATTGCTTGATCTGGATCGCTTCAAACAGATTAACGACCAATGGGGACATCTGGCTGGCGACAAGGTGCTGATAGAAGTTGCCAAACGGATGAAAGCCCTGGTTCGTGGCATTGATCTACTAGCCCGATTGGGCGGCGACGAGTTCTTGATTTGCTTGCATGGACAACCCAATCCACAGGCCTTACAGCAGTTTTTGCTACGCCTGATTGTTGCGATTAGTCGCAACGTGGATTTGGGAGACGCGCATCATGATTACGTAGGCATCAGCATCGGCGCCGTGCAATATCCGCAGGATGGTAACGACTTAGAGGATTTGTTGCAAAAGGCGGATGCTGCCTTGTATCAGGTTAAACACAATGGTCGCAATGGCTACTGTATTTATACTGAACAGGCATTGGTTCCGGTATTATTTGCGCGCGATTGATTTGGAGGGTGCGTCCCACTTGCCACTCGCGGCGCATAAAATGCACCCTACTAAACAAACTTGACTCGTGGTTCGTCAATGCTAATACTTTCCGAATCAACAACGCAATTACGGCCGTTGTTCTTTGCCTGGTAAAGCGCTTTATCAACCCGGTCAAAAAACTCATTTTCGTTTTCTGTCGGCGAAAACTGTCCAACGCCAATACTCACCGTGATTTTGATCTGATTAACAAATACTAAATTTTCGATAGCGGCTCTGGCCCGACACGCAAACTCAATCGTATTTAATACACTGGTATGCGGCAACAATATTGCAAACTCTTCGCCACCCCAGCGCGTCACATCGTCAACGGTTCTGACTAAACTGGTCAGTGCTTGGCCTATGCCTTTTAGTATTTCATCACCGATCAAATGACCATGCGCGTCGTTGATGTTTTTGAAGTGGTCGATGTCGATGATTAACAAGGAAAATGGCGTGGAATCGTAACGATGCATGCGCTCGATTTCTTCCTTCAACCTTTTTTGCAACATGCGGCGATTGCCGATGCCAGTCAGAGGATCGGTGAGCGAGGATTTCTCAAAACCCACCGCTTTGGATTCGAGAATGCCGACCAATTCTTTTAGCTCACCGGCATGGTGCTTGATCAAATCGATCCAGGTACCATAGGCAAAACCAACCAGTTCGCTCTGGGTGACCACACCCACCAACTGATTGTCATCATCGATAACCACAGAGCGCTTGATTTTTAAAGTCTTTAGCTGGTGTAAGGCGTCATGAATTGTGGAAGAGGTTTTGGTGGTAATCACCGGAGAACTCATATACTCCGATAACGGTAACTCAGTACTTTGTCCAGACGACACAATTCTGAATATATCCTTGGTTGTGATGATACCGACCGGCATGCCGGACTCGACCACAATGATGGAATCCTCCATCTTTTGCAGATGACTCAAAACATCCTCAAGTATCCAGTCGGCAGAAAAGGTGACGGGCTCAGATCTGGTAATCAATTCGCCGATGGTTTTTTTTTGCACCAGCACAGTGGGGTCCACGGCAGACAGAATATCCGTGTACGTAACGATGCCAACCAGCACCCGATTTTCATCTAAAACGCCCAAATAGCGCTCCTGGCTCTGCTCCAGGACTTCCATGCCGGCCAGGATATGTTCATTTTGCGAAATTGCCGGAATCTTTTGCAGACTGACCTCGCCCATGGTGGCGTCATGTATCCCGCCCTCATGCACATGCCGTAACAAGTCTTCTACTGAGAACACATAGTTTGCACCCGCTTTTTCGATGACTACACTGCTGACGTTGTGCTGATCCATTAGTTCGGAAACCATTCGCACCGTCATCTCTGGAGTGGCTCGCAAAATAGCTTTTTGGGCAATAGAACCGACTGTTGGAAACATGGCGAAATCCATTACCAATTTATCCATAAAAAGCGACACAGAAAAATCATGGCTATTGGCACTCCACTGTTAGGTTTGATTGTCGATGCAAAAAAAACATCGCATATTTATCAGGCATAAATCAGGGTCTTGCAGCCACTTTAAAAAATCGAAATGGTTTTTCGGCAATGGGCAACTGGTTAAAGGATGACCTGAAGGCGTCGTACGAACGTAGCAATTCTGTGACGGATTTTACATGCACCTTACGCATTAAATTAGCCCGATGAGCTTTGACTGTTTTTATTGAAATATCCAGTTTTTCAGATATTTCCTTGCTGGTTAGTCCACTAACGACCATTTCGCAGGTTTGCAGCTCTCTTCTGGTCAAACTCTTAAACGTAGTATTGATCAGCGCATCCCGTTCGTAAACGCTAAAGGCGCTTTCCAGAGCGGTTCGCATAAAATCCAGTCGGAAGGGTTTTTCTATAAAATCAAACAACCCGGTATTTATTGCACTTAAAACCTTGACTGCCAAGCCAGGCCGACTGATACAAATGCGCGGATATTTGATGGGGAAATCATCGACCGACAAGGCGTCGAACATATCCAAAAACTTGGGATCGAAAACCACACAAAACGCAATTCGCCGATGCAAAATGCCGGCCCGATGTTCAGCCATCCAATGAGTTAGATCATTTCGATTGCTGAAGTGCAACACCTCCGCCTGTAGCCGGTCGGCAAACCGCAACATGCCTCGGTACGACGACACATCATCATCGAAAACCAAAATTACTCTGTCTAATTTCATAAACTAACAACCAATCATTTTGCCAACTGAATTGGCCTGAAAACTGCTTTTCTCAATCGACGAATTCTAGCCTTTGCGCCATTTTTGTCTATAGGGCCAAGTACCTAGCGCTCACGTTAACTTTTATATTTTTCATTGTTAAACAATAACGTATAAATGCAATTAAGATTTATAACCCTTACTAACACGTAAAACAAGCCGCCTGAGACATACTAGCAGCACTAGCTATAACCAAGCCTATATTTTCACACCTAAGAAACCTCTGAAAAATCAAAAAATCTCGCTCTGTCTGCAGAGGCTGTCAAAAAAGCCGATCAGTTCCTTCTCTCGTCGTGAGAAGCGCAGGACAAGTGGATTAAAATCAATTATTTATACCCACTCACCCCAGCCCTCTCCCTGAGGGACAATGCCGTTAAGTTAAGCAGTGAGTTTGCTGTAGGGTCGAATTTATTCGACCTGGAAACACCCATCATGCGAATAAATTCGCACCTACAGCCATTAGTTTAACGGCACTCCCCCGAGGGAAAGTAAAGTGGACCCCGAAAACCAGACAGTAGTTTAAGCTATGCCCTGACGGAAAATAATAGGTAGGACATGAGCGAAAGCAAACGGAAGATATTTACTGGGGCACAAAAAGCCAAGG
>CAIOHN010000037.1 GCA_903858105.1 uncultured Pseudomonadota bacterium
AGCGAAGGCCGCAATTTTCAGTTTGTGCGACATTTGATTTTATTTGATCTACCGGAAAACCCGGACTTGCTGCAACAGCGCATTGGTCGGCTGGATCGTATCGGTCAAAAACATGTGATTCAAATCCATATTCCTTATCTGTTGAATAGCCCGCAACATGTGCTATTTCGCTGGTATGACGAAGGCTTGAATGCGTTTAGGCACAATTGTTCCGGTGCGGCACAAGTATTAAAACTGCTTAACGCTGAGGTGAGCAGCGCCTTAGCCAGTCTGGATGCTGACGAGATCGATGCCTTGATTGCCAAGACCCAAACCCTGAACGCGCAGGTGGAAGAAGAGCTGCATAAAGGCCGGGATTTATTGCTCGAACTCAATTCCTGCCGACCACAGGAAGCGGCACGATTGGTTGCCGAGATTAGCGCCTACGAACAAGACGGTACCCTGTGGCCGTTTATGGAAGCCCTATTCGATTGCTACGGCGTTGATGTGGAAGATCATTCCCGCGATTGCCATATTCTTTGGCCAAGCGAGAATCTACGTATCGCCCATTTTCCTATGCTGCAAGACGATGGTTTGACTGTGACGGTCAATCGCGATATTGCATTGGCGCGTGAAGACATGCAATTTCTTACCGCCGAACACCCGATGGTGTTGTCGGCCATGGATTTGGTATTGTCCAGCGAAACCGGCAATGCTGCGGTCAGCGTCATCAAGCACCCGCAAATCAAGGCAGGGCAGTTTTTACTGGAACTGTTGTTCGTTGCCGAATGCAGCGCCCCAGCAGAGTTACAAATTGGCCGGTTTTTGCCGCATACGCCGATTCGGGTTTTGATCGATCAGCATAAAAAGGATCTAACAGTGTTGGTGAGTCATGAGGCGCTGATCGAAACCGGTGATACTTTCGATAAAGCACAAATCAGTCAATTCTTGAACAGTCAGAAACAGCATATTCAAGACATGATCAAAGTGGCTGAACAACTGGCGGGCGCACAGAAACAGAGGCTAGTCGCTGAAAGCAGTAAGCAAATGATTGCCGCTCTGACAGCCGAAATTAAACGCATGGTACGGTTGAAAAAGATTAATCCAGGTATCAAGGAACTGGAAATTGAGCAGCTCAAGGAGATGACGATGCTGTCTCATGAAAGCATACAAGAAACCCAGCTCCGCCTGGATGCGGTGCGGTTTGTTATTAGCAGTTAGCTTGGACGCCGAGGTGAAAGACTCTTGACCAGCTATACTGGGAGGCAAGCGCTCAACTTAAGCGGTCTTGATCAGCAAAGTAGTCTCGTCCAACTCAACGCATTCAAACATCAGGTCGTCGATCGAGCCTTCTACATGGTCGATGTAGTGCAGGCCGCACTCCAAATCGGTATGTTGATGTTTGATGACGCCGTGAATGCTAAAGGGTGAGCCGGATTCCGGCAAGATCATGGTGATTTTGACTTTACCAGTAATGTCCGTATCGAGAGGGTTCTGTAATTTAACCCTGATACCGCTATAGCTGATGTCGAGAATGTCAGCTTCTAGGGATGTTTCTCGCAAGGTTGTATTTTTATAGGTAATCCCGGCTTGCAACCCGCGGGGTTTAACGCGGCGGTGAATTCGTTTTTCGAAACTCATAGCTTGGCCTTTGAAATTAGTTTTGTAGCAGTACGACTGTTATTTTAGGAGTAAATTCAACTTTTGCCACTTAGGCAGGGTTGTCATACCCTACTTTTTATTGATATAGCCGTTTTCATGACGGCATAGAACCCAAGGTTACACATGTTATTTTCAGAGCTAGGTTTGTCCGAGCAACTTTTAAAAGCCGTTGCCGAGCAAGGCTACCAAACGCCCACGCCGATTCAGGCCCAAGCAATTCCAGTCATTTTACAAGGCCGTGATGTACTGGCTGGCGCACAAACCGGCACTGGCAAGACCGCTGGCTTTACTTTACCGCTATTGCAACTGTTACAGCAACAGCCAATTCCGCAAAAGCCACGCCCGGTGCGGGTATTGATCCTGACGCCGACCCGTGAACTGGCCATGCAGGTTTACGAAAGTGTCAAAACCTATGGCAGCCATTTACCGTTTTTTGCTGAGGCTATTTTTGGCGGTGTCAGCATCACGCCGCAGATTCAAAAATTGCAACGCGGCACCGATATTATTGTCGCCACACCCGGCCGCTTGTTGGATTTGATTCAGCAACAACACCTGGATTTATCACGCGTCGAGCATTTTGTGCTGGATGAGGCCGACCGGATGCTGGACATGGGTTTTATCCGCGATATTCGCCGAATCATCGCCATGTTGCCCAGCAAGCGGCAAAATCTGTTGTTCTCGGCGACTTATGCGCCGGAAATCAGCGCGCTGGCCGAACAAATATTAAACGATCCGGTGGAAATCGCCGTTGCCAGACGCAATGCGGCGGCCGATACCGTCTCGCAACTGGTTTACGGTATTGCCCGGGAGAGCAAGCGTGAGTTGCTGTCGTATTTGATCGGCAACGGTAACTGGCAGCAGGTTTTGGTGTTTGTACGCACCAAGCATGGCGCTGATCGCTTGGCCAAACAGTTGATAAAAGATGGCATCCGCTGCGCTGCTTTGCATGGCGATAAAAGCCAGGGTGCCAGGGTGCGGGCCTTGGAGGATTTCAAAAACGGTTCGATTACGGCGCTGATCGCCACCGAGATTGCCGCGCGCGGTTTGGACATCGACCAATTACCGCATGTGATAAATTTCGATTTACCGCAAGTCGCTGAAGATTATGTGCATCGTATCGGCCGTACGGGCCGCGCTGGTGCCGAAGGTCAGGCGATTTCGCTGGTCGATCCAGAAGAAGCGTATTTACTGGCGGCTATAGAAAAGCTGCTGAAACGGCAGATTCCGCAAGTGGCCGATACCGGCTACCCAAAAGTATCTCTGGAAGTGACCAACAGCAAACCGAAACCAAAACCGGCGCAGCCCAGCAAACCGGCGCGTAGACCACCACAAGGTCGCCCAGGTGAGGCTGCCAAGCGCAGTGGGCCAGCAGGCGGCAAGCCACGCAGACCTCAGGCAGCTAAGCCTCGCTAATCTCGGCGTTGAATATATGAATGGCCAGCCAGATTGTTTCGGCGTCTGGACTGGTCCAATCCACCCGGTGTTTGCAATGCGCCGGGATAAAAACATAATCGCCGGGTTTTAGTTCGATGGCGCTGCCATCCGCAAAAACCAGGCGTGCTTGGCCCTGTGCCAGCATGACCCATTCATTCTGATCCTGGTCGTACCAGTCGTTATCGCCACTACAATGTCCCTTGGAAACGATGCGTTCAACGCGAATATTAGGCGCAGCGAGCAAGGTTTGGCATAATTCGGTTGGCAACTGAGCTGGAATGCCTGTAAAAATAGAAGAACTGCTGATTTTCATAAAAGCGGACTCATTATTAAATTTTGGGGGAGGGGAAATAAATGAATGCTACGTCTTTTTCGTCATTAATGGCGGTAGTAATCGATAAACTACCGGATATCATGCAGCTTTCCAGACATAGCTGCGATAAAGTTAAATTTTTGGATTTTTTAGCGCCGCTGCTGTTGCGCCTTTATTTGGCGCCGGTATTTTGGATGGCAGGCAGCAAAAAATTTAGCAGTTTCTCAGATACCGCCGAGTGGTTCGGTAACGCCGAATGGGGCTTGGGTTTGCCAGCTCCATACGTATTGTTGTTTTTAGTGGCGCTGTGCGAGATTCTGGGCGCTTTATGTTTGCTGTTTGGGTTGGCCACCCGACCGATCACTCTGCCTTTGATGTTGATCATGCTGGTGGCGGCCGTGACCGCGCATTTAAAAAATGGCTGGCTGGCGATTGCCGCCGGCAGCGGTATTTTCGCCACCGAGCGGACGATAGGGGCAATAGAGCGTTTGGAGCGAGCCAAAGAAATGCTACAGACACAAGGCGATTATCAATGGCTAACCGAAAACGGCGCGTTGGTGATACTTAACAATGGCATCGAATTTGCCGCGACTTATTTTGTGATGCTGCTGGCGCTATTTTTTCTGGGTGGCGGACGCTATGTCAGCGCTGACTACTGGCTGGCTCGCAAGTATATGCTTGAACCAACACCCAAGGTCTAACCACCACCGCCCATACCTCGCGGTTATCTGCAATCCAGTTGCCGGCCTGCTCATCGGACACACGACCGATCAGGCCGGCATTTAGCCACTGTTCGACCTGGACTTTATTATCCTGCGAGAACTGGTAGGCTACTTCCACCAAATCCAAGGCATCGGAAACTGAGATGGCAAGTCCGGCAGCAAAAAAACGCTGCAACTCCGCCCAAGCGATAGAGGAGGTTTCTAAATTGACCTTAACTTTTTCCAGATCTTGCGCGCTGTTGATCATTAACATTTTCCGGTTGTTATGGGATGTTGTAGTATGCCCAGCTATTTTATCGCAACCCCGTTTATAAAAAAGAAGTGAGGAATCATTCATGTCGCTATTAAGTTCATTTAAAAAGCGTTCGACCCTTGATGCGGCGATTAAACAAGTCGCCCAAGCCCGTAAAAGCGACGCCGCCAAGGCAGAACAGCTTTACAAAGGCGCGTATCAGGGCTTTGCCAGCGTGATAGCGGACAATTTGATCGCTTGTGAAGCGCTTTATCACTGGGGGTTTGCTTTGTTGCACGAAGCCAGAACCCAGGAATCGCAACAGGCCATAGAAATCTATGAAGACGCGATTTCCAAGTTTTCTTTTTGCTTACTGATGTCACCCAATTATTTAGGGGCTGCTATCGACGGCGGTGTGGCTTTTATGGAATTGGCGAGTATCAGCTCTGAAGCCGCCAAGCCTGAGCTTTATGACTTGGCAGAAGACTTTTTTGAAAAGGCTTGCGGCATTCAAAAAGGCAGTGCCGCTTATAATCTGGCCTGTGTTTATGCCTTGCGTGGTGATGAAGACGCGTGTCTGGCCGCCTTGCAAACCGCCAAAGACTTCGGCAGTCTGCCAGACGAGCAGAATGTGCTGCAGGACGAAGACATGCGCGGCGTGGTTAGTACGCAGTGGTTCAAAGACTTCATCGAAGAATTACGCTCAAAGCCAGCTCCAGAACGCAAAACCAGAGACAAAGATTTGGAGCTGGATGTGGAGCCGCGCTTCAAATTGGAAAAGAAGGAAGATTTCGACTATTACTCCAAATAGCATTATCCGTCGCAGTTTAGTTTTATTAAAGCCCCGCAAGTCTTTGGACTCTGCGGGGTTTTTTTTATGTTTCAAAAATTGCCGAATTAGCCTGCAATACCCCGGATATTTTAAAAAATAGTTTGTCTTATAGCTATACTATTAATATTCATTAGTGTTTACTAACGTTTGTTGTGTCCAGACTCAGTTGTTGGGTAAAAATACACAGATTAAATCTACACATTCATTTAATCTTTCGGCCAACATGGATTGGTAAGTACAGTGATAATCCTTGTTATTAAACTATTTAAATTTGTTTAAGGTTAATCCATGAATAATAAGTCATATATTTTGTGCATCCTTGGTTTCTTGGCCAGCTTTTCGGTTGATGCCGGATGCATTTCCATAAGAGGTAGTGTTAGAACTCAAGCTATTAACGAGTTTGAGCAGGTAGGTAGAATTAGGCTATCTTCTGATGCGGTAGCTTTTAAAGAAGCTTTAGGGCTGGATGAAATAGAAGGCGGGATTCACGGGACGATAGACTCTCAGGCAATGACGATTATATTGCATCACCAAATGGGCTTTCCTGGCGTTGGTTCACTAACCAGTGAAGGCGATCAGGCTGCGATTGTCGGTGCGCCGGATTCGGCTGGCAATTATCCCGTTATCGAGGCGCTTAAAATAAATCAGCCAACATCTCCTTTAAATGGTGCTTTTTACGGCTGGACTTTTCAAAATGTCATAGCAAAAGGCATTATAAATCTGAAGACAGGTGCCAACAGTTTTGCTGTTACCGGAAAGATGTGTCGGTAGGGCTTATTTTCGCAGCCGTTTAATTAACTTTAAAACCTAGGTTAAAAATATCGGCAATATTGCGATATTGGCACACGGCCACTGGGGCTTGGTTTTTTGGAGTCGCCATTGTTTTTATTTTAAGTTTTTACTGTTTGCGGAGGTTGTAAAGTAAGGTTTTTTTACTACTCTTGTTCATAATAACTGGCCTTTAGTATGGCCTGGAGTTTTTCCAGGCCCAATTCGCGAGTAAGTGCAATATTTCGTTCAGGGATGCTGTCAGGGTCAGGATAGTTTTCCAACGCTTTTTCAATGCTGTCTTCGCGAATCAGGTGCAGCATAGGGTATGGCGAACGATTGGTGTAGTTGCTTGGGTCATCTTGTGCGGTTTGTGCAAAGCAATAATCTGGATGAAAGCTGGCCAATTGATAAACACCTTCGTAGCCCTGATCAATTAGCAACTGATCGGCGATAGCTAATAAATCCAAAAAGTCTGCAAAATCGGCAAAAGCATCGGCAAAGATCAGCAAGGTGGTTTCTGTGTTGGGATCCGAATCGAGATGTACACATTCGGCAATGACCGCTTCCAAACATTTTTCCAGGCTTTTGCTTGAAACCACTTGATAACGAATGCTGTTTCTTTCCTGCTCGCGCCGGGCAAATGGGCAGATGTTGTAATGTATTACAAACGAGCTTAGCCAGGCCTGGGTGGCGGCGATGAATTGTTGTTGAGTCATGGCGTATTGCTAAATAAATGATGAAAATAATCAAAAACTCTCTGTGGCTTTGGCTTTGGCTTTGGCTTTGGCTTTGGCTTTGGCTTTGGCTTTGGCTTTGGCTTTTGTTGCCTGCGCTACTGCAAGCAGAAGTATATCAATGGACGGACCAGCAAGGGCGATTGCATTACGATGATCGCGGGCATGAGAATGCCAAAGTTCTTAATATTGATCCAGGGATTAGCTATTATGACGTGGAAAAAGTCTTTGACGGCGATACTATCTTACTCAGTAACGGCGATAAAGTAAGGCTGTTGGGAGTCAATACACCCGAGATTGCCGGTCGCAACAAGTTAGCCGAAGCCGGTGGTGATGCCGCGAAAGCCTGGTTGAAGCAGGTGCTGGCACATCGTAAGGTTTTCCTGCAAAGCGATGTGGAAAAACAGGATAAATATCAGCGGCGACTGGCGTATGTGTTTACCGAGAACAAAGAACACATCAATCTGGAGTTGGTAAAACGTGGCTTGGCGACGGTTAATATCTATCCGCCCAATCTGAAATATCTCGATGCTTTTTTGGCCGCACAACGCAGTGCGCAACAAGCCAGGCATGGGCTGTGGGGCTATGATGCATATGCGCCGCTGCCAGCGGAAGCGCTGGATGAGGCTAACTATCACGGCTGGAAGCGCTTAACAGGCATTATTCGCAGTTTCAAACAAACGCCTAAGCATGTTTATTTGCAGTTTTCAGATACTGTCTCGATCTCGTTGGAATCTGTCGCGCTATTTCCAGCGTTAGATAGCTATAAAGGTAAACACGTAGAAGTTCGCGGCTGGGTTACCCGTTCAAAAGACCGCTTCGTGTTAAAAATCAGACATCCGGCAGATATTTTACTGCTGCCTTGACTAACGCTTGCCCGGCTATTCTTCTTCCGCGAACAAAGCCTGAATCATTTGCATTTCGTCGGCATTGAGAATTTTTTCCGCCGACAGGCTGCGAGTTCGCTCAAATGGTATGTCCAGTTTGGAACCGCGCAAAGCCGCTCGTCGATCAATCTCGCGACGTTCAGCAGCACGGCGGTCAAGCTTACGTCTATCGTGCTTTGGCCAAAGCACGTATTGTTGCTGCACTAAAGTAAAGTGGACCCCGAAAACCAGACAGTAGTTTAAGCTATGCCCTGACGGAAAATAATAGGTAGGACATGAGCGAAAGCAAACGGAAGATATTTACTGGGGCACAAAAAGCCAAGG
>CAIOHN010000038.1 GCA_903858105.1 uncultured Pseudomonadota bacterium
ACTATTCCAAGCCTACAGGAATACGTGCTGATCGAGCAGGACATCGTCGACGTAGAAGTCTGTCGGCGCAGCGAGGGTTGGGTGTCCAACCATTATTTTCTCGGTGACGACGTGCCTTTTGAATCGGTCGATTTGACGATCAGCGTCGCCGACATATATGCGCGGGTAGAAAACGACGATGTGCGCAGCTTTTTGCTGGAACAACAAGCCATTGCCGATTCCGCCTCCGCAACCTGATTATTTGCTTTTATTCATTGTCTCCTCGCTTGAGGACTAATCACGAATTTATCGTTTTTCCAGGATGAACCTATGCTAGAACAATACCGCCAACACGTTGCCGAACGCGCCGCCGAAGGCGTGGTGCCTAAACCGCTGGATGCCGAGCAAGTCGCGGCGCTGGTTGAACTCCTGAAACAACCACCTGCCGGCGAAGCTGAGTTTTTAGTCGATTTATTAGCCAATCGCATCCCGGCTGGTGTCGATGAAGCGGCTTATGTTAAAGCCGGTTTTCTGACCGCTATCGCCAAAGGCGAAGCCACATCACCGCTGGTATCGCCGGAAACCGCGACCGAGTTGTTGGGCACCATGCTGGGCGGCTACAACGTTGCGCCCCTCATTGAGTTGCTGGATAACGCCAAACTGGCAGCGCTGGCCGCTAAAGCCTTGTCGCAGATTTTGTTAATCTTTGACGCTTTCCATGATGTGCAGGAAAAAGCCGAAGCCGGCAACGCTTACGCCAAACAAGTACTGCAATCCTGGGCTGATGCGGAGTGGTTTACCGCCAAGCCGGAAATCGCGGAAAAACTCACGGTCACAGTGTTCAAAGTCACCGGCGAAACCAATACCGACGATTTATCGCCAGCCCCCGACGCCTGGTCGCGGCCAGACATTCCGTTACATGCCAAAGCCATGTTGAAAATGCCGCGCGAAGGCATTAGCAATGCCGAGCAGCAAATCATCGATCTAAAAGCCAAAGGCTTTCCGGTGGCTTATGTCGGCGATGTGGTTGGCACCGGCTCGTCGCGTAAATCCGCGACTAACTCGGTACTGTGGTTTATGGGTGACGATATTCCAAATATCCCCAATAAACGCGGCGGCGGTGTGTGTATCGGCGGCAAGATTGCGCCGATTTTCTTTAACACCATGGAAGATTCCGGCGCCTTACCGATTGAATGCGATGTGACGAACATGGCGATGGGCGATGTAATCGATATTTATCCTTACCTGGGCGTCGTTAAACGGCACGGTACGGATGAAGTGATTTGCGAATTTGCCTTGAAAACCGAGGTAATTTTCGACGAAGTCCGCGCCGGTGGCAGGATTCCGTTGATTATCGGCCGGGGTTTGACTGACCGCGCCCGTCAATTTTTGGGTTTGCCCGCATCGAGCGTGTTTCGTCGATTGGGCGTGGCTCACGACAGCGGCAAAGGTTTTACCTTGGCGCAAAAAATCGTCGGCAAAGCCTGCGGGGTGGCGGGCGTCAGACCGGGTAGCTACTGCGAACCTAAAATGACCACAGTGGGTTCGCAAGACACAACCGGGCCGATGACTCGCGATGAATTAAAAGACCTGGCTTGCCTGGGGTTCTCGGCGGATTTGGTGATGCAGTCGTTTTGTCATACCGCGGCGTATCCAAAGCCGGTCGATGTACAAATGCAGCACACGCTGCCGGATTTTATTATGACCCGCGGCGGGGTGTCACTGCGTCCGGGCGATGGCGTGATTCACTCCTGGCTGAACCGGATGCTGTTGCCGGATACCGTCGGCACCGGCGGTGATTCGCACACCCGTTTTCCAATCGGTATTTCCTTTCCGGCTGGTTCCGGTCTGGTGGCATTTGCCGCGGCGACCGGCGTGATGCCGCTGGATATGCCGGAGTCGGTTTTGGTGCGATTTAAAGGTCAAATGCAGCCAGGGATTACTTTGCGGGATTTGGTCAATGCGATTCCATACGCCGCGTTGAAAAGCGGCACGTTGACAGTCGCCAAACAGGGCAAGAAAAACGTATTTTCCGGGCGGATTTTGGAAATCGAAGGTTTGCCGGATTTAAAAGTCGAACAAGCGTTTGAGTTATCCGACGCCTCCGCCGAGCGTTCGGCTGGCGGTTGTACAATAAAACTCAACGAAGCGCCGATCCGTGAATATTTAAACTCCAACATCACCTTATTGAAATGGATGATAGCCGAAGGTTATGGCGATGCGCGCACCATTCAACGCCGGATTAAAGCCATGCAGGATTGGTTGGCAACACCAGTGTTGATGGAAGCCGATGCTGATGCCGAGTACGCGGAAATCATCGAAATAGACCTTAACCAAATCACCGAGCCGCTGTTAGCTTGCCCCAACGACCCAGACGACATCAAACCATTGTCCGAGGTTGCCGGCACCAAAATCGACGAAGTTTTCATCGGTTCCTGCATGACCAACATCGGCCATTTCCGCGCCGCGGGCAAATTGCTGGAAAAAGCTGGTGCTTTGCCAACTCGTTTGTGGGTAGCGCCGCCGACCAAAATGGATCAAAACCAATTGATTGAAGAAGGCTATTACGGCACCTTTGGCAAAGTCGGTGCCCGTACCGAAATGCCGGGCTGCTCCTTGTGCATGGGCAATCAGGCGCGAGTGGCAGAAGGCTCGACCGTGGTATCAACATCGACCCGCAACTTCCCCAACCGTTTGGGTAATGGCGCCAACGTCTATTTGTCGTCGGCGGAATTGGCGGCGGTGTGCTCGTTGTTGGGTAAAATTCCGACGGTGGCGGAATACATGCAATACGCCGCCAGCATTGAGCAAACCAGTGCCGACACTTATCGCTATTTAAACTTCGATAAAATCGATAGCTATCAGGATAAGGCCAAGCAAGTGGCATAGGGTTGCCAAGTCACCGGACGGGTTTTGAAACCCGTCCGTATCGATCATTTAGCCGCCGCGATTACCAGCTTACCGAACCGCGCATAAGCAGTGATTTTAAATCGGGCCGTTCATCGACTGTTTAATTTTGCCAAGCACCAAGTCGCCGAGATATAAATATCCCGCCGTGCCGAGGTGGGTGTTATTTGGTAAGTAAAAATCCTGGGTGGTTTGGGCTTCCTGTCTGAACAGTTCGCCTAAATTAACTGAGTTTAGTTCAGGGTGTTTCGCAAGTTCCTGCCAGATATTGACATAAGGGTGTTTATGATAGGCACCGTAGTCCAGGTAAACCGTGGATTTATCGGGGATGACGACCCAAAT
>CAIOHN010000039.1 GCA_903858105.1 uncultured Pseudomonadota bacterium
CTGTAGGGTCGAATTTATTCGACCTGAAAACACCCATCGTGCGAATAAATTCGCACCTACAGTTCTTAACTTAACGGCATTGACCCCAACCCTCTCCCGCAGGGAGAGGGGGCTTTTAGACGCTCCCTCATAGTCACGCCGATGGATAAGCGCAAATCCGAGCCAGACATTAAACCGTGTCGCTGGGTTCAGCATGAACCGACGCGGCAGTTTCGTCAATCAACGCCAAGGGATCGGAAAAAACTTTCAAATTGTTTGGCAGGCACCGGCTTACCAAATAGATAGCCCTGCATTTCATCGCAGCCTTGCTCGCGCAGAAAGTTTTGTTGCTCGATAGTTTCCACGCCTTCGGCAATAGTACGCAAGCCCAAGCTACCGGCCAAACTAATCACCGCACTAACGATTGCCTTGTCTTCAGAATCGGTACTAATGTCGCGGACAAAAGACTGGTCGATTTTTAACTTATACACCTTAAATTTCTTTAAGTAATTCAACGAGGAATAGCCGGTACCAAAATCGTCAATCGACATCCGCACCCCGCGTTGATGCAAATTGTCCATAATCGCAATCGCCGCCTCCGGGTTTTGCATGGCCACGCCTTCGGTTAATTCCAGCTCAAGATACTCTGGTGGCAAGCCTTCTTCTTCAAGTATCCTGCTAACCAAATCGGGTAGCGCCGGATGACTGAATTGCACCGTAGATAAATTGACAGCCATGATCAACGATTCAAAACCCTGCGCCAACCAGGTTTTGGCCTGGCGTACCGCTGTGTGCAATACCCATTCGCCGATTGGCAGTATCAGTCCGCTATCTTCTGCAACCGGGATAAACTCGGCCGGCGATACCATGCCAAGTTCTGGATGTTGCCAACGCAATAACGCCTCGGCACCGACCAAGCGACCAGTTTGCATATCGAATTGTGGCTGATAAAAGACCTGTAGCTGCTGCTTATCCAGCGCCTGCCGTAAGGCATTGACCAATTGTAAATTGCGTTGGGCCCGTGCATGCATTTCCGGGGTAAAAAATCGACTGCCATGTCGGCCTTCAAGTTTGACCCGGTACATGGCCGTATCGGCACTTTTGGACAGGCTTTCCAAGTCCTCGCCGTCATTGGGATACAAAGCGATGCCAATCGAAGCGGTCATGGTCAAATCAAACTGATCGATTCTGTAGGGTTCGGCTATGACATCCAATAGTTTTTGCGCCACGTTTGCGGCACCGGAGGCATCGGTGCCGGGCAATAAAAAAATGAATTCGTCGCCGCCCAGTCGGGTCACGGTATCTTCTTCCCGCAGTACCGCGCACAGCCGGTTCGCCAGTTCTATTAGCAAGGCGTCGCCGACGCTATGCCCCAAGGTATCGTTAACGTCTTTAAAATGATCGAGATCCAGAAACATTAATGCCAGGTGGCCATTGCTGCGTCTGGCCAGACTCATGGCGTATTTTAAATGGTCGTCAAGTTGACTGCGATTGGGCAAGCCAGTTAGCGGATCGTAATTGGCCAGATAATAAATATGCTCTTCGGCCTGCTTGCGTTCAATCGCCAACGCTACAAAATGCGACACCATCTCCAGCAGGCGGATGGCATGAATATCCGGCACTGCGGGCTGTGGTTGATATATGGCAAAGGTACCCAGCACTTTTCGGCTAGACGACAGTACCGGCTCCGACCAACAAGCACCCAGGCCTGCTTGCTCTGCTAACGACAAAAACGGCTGCCAGTAAGGATGCTGGGCAATGTCTTCGACAATGGTGCGCTGCCCAGTGAACGCCGCATTGCCGCAAGAACCGACGCCAGCGCCTATCTGCAGCCCGTCAACCGCCTGATTGTAAAAATCCGGCAGGCTGGGCGCTGCGGCTATGCGTAAATGCTGGCCGTCGTCATCCAGCAACAAAATCGAGCAAAAACTGCCGATAAGCATTTTTTCAAGCTCGTGGACAACGCCAGTCAGAATATCCACCAATTGGGTGCCGTCATTTAGACGTTCCAACATGAAAATCCGCAAACTTTCCATTTGCGCAGAGCGCTGACGCTCTAGTTCAATTTCAAATCCCTTTAAGGCGTGATCGATATCCATCGCCATTTCTAATAGTAAATTCCGCGCAGCCTCGTCAAACGAATCAAGTTCCGGGGCGTACAAATTAAATGCCCCGACTGGCACACCGCTGCGATGCAAGGGCAGCGAGGCCGATGCCATCCAACCAAACTTTCGACCACGTTCGTGCCAGGCCAACGTAGCGGGATTATGCTGAAAATCCTGACACCAGAAAGGCATGTCTTCGCGCACTGCGGTGCCAGTTGGCCCCTGCCCGGTAGGCAGTTTCGGATCGACCGAGATCTGGATGTTTTCCAGATATTCCACCCCGCTGCCGTAACTGGCTACTGGCGTAATCAACTGGGTGCGCTGATCCAAGATCCCAATCCAGGCCATCTGCATGCCGCCGAAAGTCACGGCATCCCGACAAATTTGCGGAAATAATTCTGCTTGGTTGCTACAACGTACAATGGCTTGGTTACATTGGCTCAGTGCGGCATACAGTTGGGTAAGTCGCCTACTTTGAGCTTCAGCCGCCTGATGCTCGGCATCCAGCTCAATCAACTTCCGCTGGGTTTCCGACAACCAGGCCACCACACTATTTTCCAAGCCTTTGCCGACCGGAATAGCCTCGGAAAAATCGCCGCTACCAAGACGGGCAATCTGTCTGTGCAGTTCATCGACCGACGCCCCCAGAGTGGCATGCAAGGCCCGAAAAACCAGCCATAACATCGCTAGTAAAATCACACCAAATAACACAAACACCCAACGTAACATTAAGGCTGTGGCGGCTTTGTCCTGCACCGCCGCCAAGGTGCGGCTATCCATCATTTGGCTGGCTTCGCTAATCGACCGCATGATGCTGGCTTTGGCCTTGTGGTAGGTTTCGTCTTGCAGCATGATACTGGCTTGCTCGCGATTGGACTCGCTGGCATCAACCAGCGCCATCGCGGCAAATTCGATAGCAGTGAGTGCATCGGAATTAAGCTTTGCCTCGACCAGCTTCGCTAACTCCTGTTCGGTAAATCCCGACTGTCGCATTAGTTCCAACAAGCTGATAGGCAGCGAGGTAGCAGGTGGCGGAGTGCCTTCCGCGCTTAGCAAATCCCAATAGGCATCGTGATAATTGTCCGGCCGGGATTGTTTACCATCACGTATGGCTAAAATTTCTTGAAAATATTGTTTAAAGACTGGCTTGCCAGTGGCAACATAGCTGCGCGCCATTTTTGAGAGATCTTCCGATGACTGCCGCAGTTCGTCTATCAGCAAATATGTTTGATAGCGCTGTTCGTTGGCCTGATCGATTTGCTTTTCCGAGTGGACATAGCTGACAAAGCCAATTGCAAAAACGGCAAACACAGCCAATGTCAGCCATAGACTACGCGAAAACCGCGACAAATTGGGGGAACACGCCATGTGTGCTTCATCCGATATTTAGTGTGCAAATCACTAATTTTTTATAAAATCCGTAAAAAACCAGACTTTTTTAATTGTTTTATTCTAGCACCAAATCAGATTCCACTCTCTGAGAATCAACACACATTTCTGAAATAAGTAAGCATTGATTTACAAATGCTTAGTGCCATTATCAGCACGGCGTTGTGTTATGCACTTTTCACGGAATAATCCAAACCTGGACAGCAAACCCTATAAATCTGTCTGGGTTAAACAAGCGGCGACGTTCAACTTGTTTTCTTGGATTTTTTCAATCGCTCTAAGCAATTTTTTGCGGAGATAGTTAATGAAAACCCTAAATTTTATTACCAAACAGCTTGTGCTATTTTTGGCCTGCTTAACACTCGCTATGCCAACGCATGCGGATGGGCTTAAGGTCGGCCAACCGGCACCGCAATTTCAACTTAAAGCGCAGGATGGCAGCAATGTTAGTTTGGCCGAGCGTCAAGGCAAAGGCTGGACGGTGTTGTATTTTTATCCCAAAGCCGGTACACCGGGCTGCACGGCACAGGCCTGCGGCTTTCGGGATGCGATTAAATTAATAAAAAATCAAAATGCCGAGGTCTATGGCATCAGCACCGACGAGGTAAAAGACTTATTGGCTTTTCATACCGAACATAAACTGCCGTTTAGCTTGTTATCCGATACGGATGCCAAGATAACCGAAGCCTATGGTGCAAAAATGCCGCTGCTGAAGATGGCAAAACGCTGGACGTTTATCTTAGACCCCAGTTTAACGATCAGACAGATCGACAACGATGTTGACCCAGTGCTTGACGCCAAGCGGGTAGCGGATACTTTAAAGCAATTGCAGAGTGGTTCTTGAAGGCGCGAGGGCAAATCCGCTTCAGTGTGGACGAGTGAGGGAAACGCTTGTTTTAATTCCCTCATTCTAACCTTCTCCCGGAGGGAGAAGGGACTGATTTGCTTTTAGGACAGCCTCTATTTAAGACAGGCTAACCGGCTGTCGAGACGCTTGACGCTTAGTGAATTCTAATCAAATAACCATCAGTTTTTTCGCAACCTGGTTTGCTATGCGCGGTAACGCTTAAGCGGGCAAAACCACCCTCGATAGGTCTGTCCAATTTTCCTTTAATCTCCAAACGCCCGCTGGGTTGCTGGGTAATCTGTAGTTCTTTTGATGTGTATTGGTATTTGGTTTCACCGGCGTTCACGTGAATCACAATCGAGGTCAACGTGGTGTTGGCAGAAGCGGTCAGGGAAAACTCGGTAAACGATTGCAGATATTTGTTGGTTGCAGGTTGAAACTCGGAAAATACCGGTTTATCACAATGCGCCGAACTTGAACTACTGCCATAAGCATGCGCAGCATTGACGCTCAAACATAACAAGCTGCCAACTGCGATTTTCAATAAATTAGTCATTTTTGCTCCGTGGTGTGGGTGTTTACATTTAATTGTGGAAACTAGCTTACCAATAAAACACGGATTTGCTGGGGATCATTGGGTTAGGCGCGGCCCGAAATATGATTCCGGGCCGATAACTCTTTTATCAGCCGATTAGCTGATGTCCTGACTGTTTAGATAATCTTCGTAATTACCGCTAAAGTCGACAATGCCGGTCGGCGTCAGCTCGATAATCCGAGTCGCTAACGACGATACAAACTCGCGGTCGTGGCTGACGAAAATCAAGGTGCCAGGGTAATTTTCCAAAGCGGCGTTCAAGGATTCGATCGATTCCATATCCAAATGGTTGGTTGGCTCGTCCATCACCATGACGTTGTTCTTTTGCAAGATCAATTTACCGAACAGCATGCGACCTTGCTCACCGCCGGAAATGACTTTAACGGATTTATTGATGTCGTCCTGCGAAAACAACAAGCGCCCCAACGTGCCGCGTATGGTTTGATCGTCGTCCGATTCCTTGCGCCATTGCCCCATCCATTCGATCAACGACAAATCCTCTGCAAAATCATCAGCATGATCCTGAGCAAAATAACCTACTTCGGCGTTTTCCGACCATTTCACTTCGCCTATGTCCGGCGTCAAATCACCCACCAGGGTTTTTAACAAGGTGGATTTACCAATACCGTTAGGGCCGATTACTGCCACCCGTTCGCCCACCGCCAACATCAGATTCAGGTTTTTGAACAAAGGTTGTTCGCCATAACCTTTGCTGACATCTTTAACTTCCAAGGCCAAGCGATACAATTTTTTGGTCTGATCGAAGCGGATAAACGGATTTACCCGGCTGGAAGGTTTAACTTCATCCAGCTTGATTTTCTCCAATTGCCGCGCCCTGGAAGTAGCCTGTTTGGCTTTTGACGCATTAGCAGAAAAGCGCGCCACGAAGGTTTGCAACTCGGCAATCTGGGCTTTTTTCTTGGCATTGCCCGCCAGTAATTGATCGCGAACCTGGGTTACAGCGGTCATGTAATCGTCATAGTTGCCTGGATACACCCGCAATTCACCGAAATCCAGATCGGCCATATGGGTGCAGACGCTGTTCAAAAAATGCCGATCATGCGAGATGATGATCATGGTGCAATCGCGCTCGTTCAGCACGTTTTCCAACCAGCGGATGGTGTTGATATCCAAGTTGTTGGTCGGTTCGTCCAGTAACATGATGTCAGGATTGGCGAACAGGGCCTGGGCCAGCAAAACCCGCAGTTTCCAACCGGGTGCTACCGCGCTCATCGGCCCGTTGTGTTGATCCAGCGGTATATCCAGACCCAGCAATAACTCGCCCGCTCTGGCTTCGGCGGTGTAGCCGCCGTATTCGGCAAACACGGTTTCCAAGTCCGCGGCGCGCATGTAATCGTCTTCGGTCGCTTCCATGTTGGCGTAGATTGCATCGCGCTCCGACATGGCCGCCCACATTTGATCGTGGCCCATCAGCACCACATCCAGCACCCGCTGATCTTCGTAGGCAAACTGATTCTGCCGCAGAATACCCAGCCGCTCGTTGGCATCGACGCTGACATTGCCAGCCGACGGCTCCAGGTCACCGCTGAGGATTTTCATAAAAGTAGACTTGCCGCAGCCGTTGGCGCCGATCAAGCCGTAACGATTGCCGTTGCCGAACTTGACGGAAACGTTTTCAAACAGGGGCTTGGCCCCAAACTGCATGGTGATATTAGCGGTAGAAATCAAGAGTTTGTCCGAAGAATAAGAGTCAAAAGAGCTGTATCACCCGGTAAGCGGATGACTAATAAAAAGATGGTTTGTAAGATGCAGCATTTTATCAGACTTTAAACAGCGAATATTTGTAGTAATGTACTTAGCCGCATTTAGTCGCAACTGCCATAGCTATGAATATTGCCGATCCCCGCGCCGACCTGCCTTATCCTGTCTTCTACAACTTCCGGCGCTGTCCCTATGCCATGCGCGCCCGACTTGCCATCGCCGCGGCAGGATTGCCAGTCGAACTGCGAGAAATCGAATTAAGCCATAAACCTGCAGACATGCTGGCGGTTTCGCCTAAAGGTACTGTGCCGGTCATATTGTTTGCCGATGGCACGGTCATAGAGCAGAGCCTGGATATTATGCTGTGGGCATTGGCCCAACATGATCCGCAGCATTGGCTGGCGCAGCGTCTGGATGCGCTGTCATTAATTCAACAAAACGACAATGACTTTAAATACTATTTGGATCGTTACAAATATGCCGACCGTTATCCCGAATTCGCCCCACTGCATTACCGCCAGCAAGGCGAGCTATTTTTAGCGACTCTGGAGCAACGTTTAAGCCATAGCCGTTTTTTATGCGGCAATGATTTTGGTTTGGCCGATGCGGCTATTTTGCCGTTTATCCGGCAATTTGCAGCGGTGGATGCCGCTTGGTTTATTGGCTCGCCTTATGCTGCCGTAAAGACTTGGCTGGACAATTTTTTAACATCCCGACTGTTTGCCGCGGTTATGCGAAAATATCCGCCCTGGAAAGCCGACGACCCTTTAGTGCTTTTCGGAAGCGAGGCGATTCCTGGCCTCCAGTTAATTTGAAGGTGCCTGACATGTTAAAAATTTACAAAAAAACCATTCTATTCGGCACAAGCAAGCCAGACCCGCGTCTGGAATCCTTAGCGCCAGACGGCAATCAAAGCGTCGGCACCAAGCTTTCCAATGCCATGGCCATACCGGCGATGATTGCTGGCGCGCTAGTCGGCACCCTGGTGTTTTCGGCTTTTTTTGCCTTGCTGTTAATTCCGGTCAGCATTATTGGCTTCAGAGCCTGGTGGTTGTTGCGCAAACTAAAAAACGCGCCGGTCGAAGACAGCCTGGAAGCGGAATATACCGTTGTTTCAGATACCTCGACAAAAGCCAATTCGCCCGACGATACAATTTAATCGGCAACATAA
>CAIOHN010000040.1 GCA_903858105.1 uncultured Pseudomonadota bacterium
GCAATATGCGCGGATAGTTGAGCATTGGGTGACATCGATTGGTCTTGATCCGGCTGCTTACGGCACCCACACGATGCGCAGGACAAAAGCGACTTTGATTTACCGTCGAACAAAAAACTTGCGTGCCGTTCAATTATTGCTAGGTCACACCAAGCTTGAAAGCACAGTCAGATATCTCGGCATCGAAGTTGACGATGCACTGGAGATTTCGGAGCAAACAGAAATTTAGCCCCTCAAAAGGTAGCAGCCGCTGGTTTTTGGCTGCTACCGATTAAACACGACCCTATCAGGCCGCAAAGAGAAAGAGTTCCGCCTAATTTAAATCCGTGGGTCACCGATTGTTATAATAATTTGTGTCCCTATCTTCCGCAGCGCAAAAATGGCTTTCTCAATGAACATTTGACTCCTATGTCCAACATCCTCCACTTATTCTGGCATCCAGAGCCAAATCAGGATTTCCTGCAAATGGGTGGTTTTTGCCTGTGGATCGAAACAGTGGCTACAGCCAAGACCCAAAAACAAAATCTGCATCCACGGCATTTAAATAGCGAATTATTAGGCAAATGGCTGCAGGAGTGCGCTGGCCTGCAAGCTATCGCGCCCACCCAGTTTGATCAGCTGGATTTACTACTGCCAACCGCCCAAGGTCAGCCGTTGCTCTGCCCGGAACTCATGATCGAGAGGGAAGATGATTTGCTTGACCAAGCCGAATGGGCCGCCTGGGCGGTTGACTGTTATCGTTTTGCCGTCAGTCCTATCAACACCATCAATGAGCTACATTACCGGCTGATTTTTCAGGGCAATGAAATCAGGCCTGGTCAGGACTTTCTATTTTGGTACTACTATACCCAGTCACTCAAGATACTGTTACAAAACGATCAATACATCCCAGTGCTACGCTGCCGCCAAGAAAAGCCAAAAAGCCCCTACGAATTCCATGCAGCCTGGGAATTTCTGACCGAAGACTATGACGCATTATTGGCTGAAGCGGCCGAACGCATGCCCGTCAGCGCGGCGCCGGGGTTCGAGGCTGTTTCCGTCTTGCGTCATTGTGCGGAAGTCTTATTACGACAAGCGGCTGGGCAAGCCAAACCCACCCAGATTTTTCAGAAGAAAATGGAAGGCACCTTTCTGCCTTTTGCCTGTAGCCCTTTGACCGGCAAACCTTGGTATACCGACGTCGACTCGACCTTGGGCGAACAGTGGGCCAAATGGCGGCGGCGAGTCGCAGGCGGCGAAGGCGAACGCCACTTTCAATTGGCGTTACAGCTGCATGAGCCTAACGCTGAAAGACCTGAACAATGGCGACTGGAGTTTTTAGTTTGGTCACGGCAAGATCCTTCTCTGCAAACACCGTTAGCGGACTATTGGTCTTTAAAAAATCAGCAACGCGACTACTTGTTAAAAGCGTTCGGTCAAAATTTCGACGCACTGTTGTTAGCCGATTTGGGACAGGCGGCTGGTATCTATCCGGCCTTGTGGACAGCCCTGGATTCTGCCGAGCCAACCGGTATGGCGCTGGAACTGGATGACGCCTTTGCCTTCCTGACCGAGACGGCTTGGATTTTAGAAGGCGCCGGTTACCGAGTCATCGTTCCGGCTTGGTGGACACCTCAAGGTCGCCGTCGCGCCAAATTACGCATGCGTTCCGCGCCTGCCGGCAAAAAGACCAGTAACGCCGCCAAACGCAAGAGCCTCAATATGGACGAGCTATTAGCCTATCGCTACGATCTAACCCTGGGCGGCGAAACGGTTGCGCCCGACGAGTGGGAACAACTGGTGACGGCCAAGACACCCCTGGTACAGTTCCGGGGGCAGTGGGTGGTGCTGGATAAGGAACGTATGACAGAGATGCTGAATTTCTGGAAGCAGCAGGGCGAGACGGGCGATACCTTGGATATGCGGGCGCTGTTGCAACGCACCGTTGACGCAGACAGTGATTTTGAAATCGATCCGGATGATTCTCTGGCGGCCATGCTAGCCAAGCTGCGTGACCATAGCCGGCTGGAAACTGTGGAAGACCCGCCCGGTTTACACGCACAGTTACGTGAATATCAGAAGCGTGGTGTGGCGTGGCTGGCTTTCCTGGACTCGCTGGACTTATGCGGATGTCTGGCTGATGACATGGGGCTGGGCAAGACCATTCAGGTCATCGCCCGCTTGCTGCATGAACTAAGTCAGGCGGATCGCCAGCCGCCAACCCTGCTGATTGCGCCCACCTCAGTGTTGGGTAACTGGCAAAAGGAAATTGAACGCTTTGCACCGCAGTTGCAAACCCTGATTCACCATGGCGCCAACCGTTGTAAGGATATCAAACTGTTCAGCGAAGACGTGCTGGAGAAAGATGTCATTATCGTCTCTTACAGTCTGGCTCTGCGCGATGCTGCGCTGTTTTCGTCAATGCGCTGGCATCGCATTGTGCTGGACGAAGCGCAGAACATCAAAAACCCGGAGGCCAAGCAAACCAAAGCCATCCTCAAGCTGGACGCCCGGTTCAGATTGGCGCTCACCGGTACCCCGGTGGAAAACCGACTGCTGGATTTATGGTCGATTTTCAACTTCCTCAATCCCGGTTACCTGGGTAAACAAGCCGGGTTCCGGAAACACTTTGAAACACCGATCCAGCGTGATCGTGACCCTGCTAAATCGGCCCATCTAAAACGGCTGGTTGAGCCTTTCATTTTACGCCGGGTTAAAACCGATCCGGCCATTATCAAAGACTTGCCGGACAAGGTGGAGAACAAACAATATTGCAGCCTCAGTCGCGAACAGGCTTCACTGTATGAAGCTGTGGTGCGGGATGTGGAAACGCAACTGCAGGAAAGCGAAGGCATTCAG
Source organism: uncultured Pseudomonadota bacterium (assembly GCA_903858105.1). Lineage (GTDB taxonomy): Bacteria > Pseudomonadota > Gammaproteobacteria > Methylococcales > Methylomonadaceae > Methylomonas. Next base: position 2,839 of record CAIOHN010000040.1, read on the forward strand.
CGCCAGGGGTTGATGCTATCCACATTGATGAAACTCAAGCAGGTTTGCAATCATCCTGCGCAATTTTTGCAAGACAACAGTCCTTTCGAATCCAGCCGCTCCCACAAGCTGGAGCGCTTGTCTGACATGCTGACGGAAATGTTGAGCGAAGGGGAAAGCGCTTTGGTGTTCACCCAGTTTACTGAGATAGGTTCACAATTAGAACGCTATATAAAAACGCATTTAAATTGCCAAACCTATTATTTGCATGGCGGCACGTCCCGCACCCAGCGAGAGCAGATGATCAGCCGGTTCCAGGATGCCGATTCGCCGCCGGCTGTGTTCGTCCTGTCACTGAAAGCAGGTGGCGTCGGTATTACCCTGACTCGCGCCAACCATGTGTTTCATTTTGATCGTTGGTGGAATCCAGCCGTGGAAGATCAAGCGACGGACCGGGCTTTCCGGATTGGGCAAACCCGCAATGTCTTCGTGCATAAGTTTCTGACCTTGGGTACCCTGGAAGAACGCATCGACCAAATGATAGAGGATAAAAAACAGATGGCAGGGGCGATCGTCGGCAGTGACGAATCTTGGCTGGCAAAACTCGACAATGAGGCATTTAGGCAACTGATTGCCTTGAATCGAACCGCGATACTCGACGATTAAAGGGGATCAATCATGCAAGCCATACGCACTTGGTGGGGACAACGTTTTATGGAAGCGCTAGAACGTTTCACGGACCCCTCCCGTCTTGCCCGTGGTCGTACTTATGCTAACAGCAACCGCATCAAATCCTGGAAACTGAAAGATGGCGAGATCTTCGCGAAAATACGCGGCAATAAAAACCCCTATTACGGAGTATACAAGGAGCCCACCTACGAGACGGCGATTTCCCTGAAAGTCATCAGTAACGATGACTGGGAATTACTGATCCGTCAACTCGGTAGCCGAGCATCATTTGTATCCCGTTTACTGTTGAACGAGATGCCGGATAATATCGAAACGCCGTTTGAAGCACTTGATCTGCATTTATTGCCGCACAGCGCCAAAGATTTCAAAACACGTTGTTCTTGCCCTGATTATGAAAATCCATGCAAGCATGTGGCCGGGCTCAGCTATTTTCTGGCGTCGCAACTGGATCAAGACCCCTTTTTGCTTTTTGAATTACGCGGATTGTCACAGCAAAATCTGTTAAAAAAGCTAAAGCAAACCCCTTTGGGTAAGGCATTGGCCGAAGTGCGCGAGCGAGAACAGGAATCGGTCTTTACGCCAGTTGAATCGTATTTCACCCGACCGCTTTCGCTCAATCGCCCGGTTGCGTGCGACTATAAAGCCTTTTGGGAATGCCACAAACGATTGCCGGAAAATATTGTAAGCCCTGCTGCTACCCATTTTATCCCCGGCTTGCTGATCAAGAAAGGCGGGGATTTCCCCGATTTCTGGAAGCAATCCATGACGTTTCCATCCGCAATGGAAGGTGCTTATGAGGCAATCCGGAAGAAAAGCAAAGGCTGGTGATAAAATCTTCGGCTTATTGTCGGCAGGAGTCGACCCAGGCCGATGACATGGTTTTCCGGAGAGGTCTGTTCATTGAAACAGGCATTGGAGCATGGTATATTCAAACTTGTTATATATGAATACTGGGGTGTTTGCTATGGCCACTACTAGCTTGAGTCTTGGGGAACATTGGGAAGTCTTTATTAGGAGTGAAATCGCCAGTGGCCGCTACGGCTCGGCAAGTGAGGTTGTGCGGGATGCTTTGCGGGAACTTGAGGAACGCAAGCATAAACTAGCAGCGTTACGGGTGCATCTTGGAGAGGGCGCTGCGCAAGCCAGTAAAGGCGAATTTGTACAGGATTATACTATTGCCGCCGTTATTCGGGAGTTGGATAACGAGGGATAATGGCAACTTATAGGATTACCCCCAGGGCGCTTAGTGACTTGAAGAGCATTGGCCGCTACACGGCGGAAAAATGGGGTAAGCCGCAACGGAACCGCTATTTAGAAGACATTGATAAACGGTTTAATTGGTTAGCCAAGCATCCACATCTGGGCAAACATCGGTCGGATATTGCCGAAGGATATTACTGTTTTCCTCAAGGTTCTCATTTGATTTTTTATATGCTCAATCCCTTGGGAATCGACATTATCGGGATACCGCATCAATCGATGGATTTCGCAGCTTATTTCGACCAATGATTAGTTAATATCTGGTATCGACCCAAAC
>CAIOHN010000041.1 GCA_903858105.1 uncultured Pseudomonadota bacterium
CGCACGATGGGTGTTTTCAGGTCGAATAAACTCGACCCTACAGCAAACTCTCTACTTAACTAAACGGCATTGAGCCTTATTGTTGATTGGCTTGAGTCCGTTTAAGGATTTTTGATTGCGAGTTAATTTTTGGAATTGAGCTGTCCACAGGCGGCCAATACATCATCGCCTTTCGCGCCCCTTATTAAGGTCGGGATTTTATAAGTATCTAAAATGCCTTTAAAGTTTTCAATTGTATCCAATGCCGGGCGTTGGTAACTTGATCCTGGAAAGGGGTTAAAAGGAATTATGTTTATATAAGCACTTTTACCCGCTAATAGTGTACCCAGTTGGTTGGCGTCAGCTGCTGAATCGTTAAAATCTTTTATTAAAATATATTCATAAGTAACAAATTGCTTTTTATTTAATGGTATCTGGTCAATATATGTCAATACCTCTTCAAGCGGATATTTTTTGTTAATGGGAATAAGTTCATTTCTCTTTTCTGCAAAGGGTGAATGCAGCGATAACGCAAGATTTACACCTGGAACTTCCTGGCTCCATCGTTTTAGGCCAGGAATATAGCCAGCGGTTGATATAGTAATTTTTTGTACGCCGATGGAAGTGCCGTGCTGCGATAAAAAGATTTCACAGGCGTTTTTAACAGCATCAAAATTATGTAAAGGCTCGCCTTGTCCCATAAAAACAATATTTAAAATTCGCTCTTCGCCCGGTCGATGGCTTGCCAGCCAGCGCCAGGCCATTAGAAACTGACCAACAATTTCGCTGGTGGTCAGGTTTCTTTTCAGTCCTTGTTCTCCGGTAAAGCAAAAAGAACAATTCATGGCACAGCCGACCTGTGATGAAAGGCAAATAGAATATTTATTATTAAATGGAATAAGGACAGTTTCTACTTTATAGTCATCTTTAAGTTTAAATAGAAACTTTACTGATCTATCTTTTTTTGATTCATGAACCGTATCAATTTCAGGTAGTGAAAAGTCGAAATTTTTTTCAAAAAAATCGATAGCGGTTTTGGCAATATTCTCTTTGCATTGAGTGTGCTCTTTTTTCTTATAATGCCAGTTAAACAAAATTGCTGCCACTGAGGGATTTAAATTATTCTGATTTATAATGGTTTCTAAATCAGAATAATTTAGAGCATAAAAAGATTGTTTCAAAACATTTCTCCTGGGAATGTCAGGGCTTTGCCATTCAGTTTTATGGTAGGGTCGAATTTATTCGGCCTTGGATACCTATTGTGCGAATAAATTCTCACCCTACGGCAAGGGAGTTGTTTAACTATTGGAGATTTACTAAAGTCATTCTCGTAAATGACCATCCCCATAAGCCACCCACTTATAGGTGGTTAGCTCATCGGGTCCGACCGGGCCGCGGACGTGCAGTTTGTCCGTGCTGATACCAACCACCGCGCCCAAGCCATAATCGCCACCCCCAGACAAGCGGGTGGAGGCGTTGATCATCACCGATGCAGAATCCACCTGCGCTTCAAACTGCCGGGCCAGACTCAGGCTTTGGGTGACAATGCTATCGGTGTGTCCTGAGCCGTAACGGTTGATGTGCTCAATGGCATCTGCAATGCCGTTGACGATTTTTATCGAAAGAATTGGCGCTAAATATTCGGTATGCCAGTCTGTTTCTGTGGCCAGGTTAATGCCGGGCAATAGGGCTTGAGTGCTTGCGCAGCCACGTAGTTCAATGTTGTTTGCCGCAAATGCGGCTTGAAGTAGCGGCAGCATGGATGTCGCGCAGGCTTGATCGACTAATAAGGTTTCCAGGGCATTACAGACCTGAACGCTTTGGCATTTGGAATTAACGGCGATGGCCACGGCTTGCTCTGGATCGGCATCGGCGGCTATATAAAGGTGGCAAATGCCGTCGTAATGTTTAATCAAAGGAATGCGCGTGCCTTCGGCAATACGCTGTATCAGGCCTTTACCGCCGCGAGGAATTAATACGTCGATGTAGTCATCCATTTTCAGCAACTCACCCACCGCGTCGTGTCCTGGGGTGCGGATGATTTGTATGGCATGTTGTGGCAGGCCGGCCGTAACAGCGCCTTCGATCATAGCATCGGCGAGTAAAGTGTTGGTTTGCAATGCTTCCGATCCGCCGCGCAAAATCACGGCATTGCCGCTTTTAATACACACACCGGCAGCGTCGGTGGTGACGTTGGGGCGTGACTCGTAAATAATACCGATCACACCCAGCGGCACTGATTTTTTATAGACCCGCAGTCCAACTGGATTGGTATGGCCGGTTAATATCCGATTTAAAGGGTCAGGCAATTGCGCCACTTTTTTTAGGCGTGACAGCATGTATTGAAAGGTTTTATCGTCTATCGTCAAGCGCTTGATCATCGCATCCGCTTGGCCTTCATCGCGGGCTTTTATAATTTCCTGGGCGTTAATTGCCATAATTTGCAGTTTGACCGACTCCAGCGCTTCGGCCATTTTAGCCAAGGCAAGATTTCGTAATGAGTCGGGTGCGGATGCGAGTTGGCGTGACGCAAGGCGGCTTTGTTTGGCGATGGCTTGAACGGTATTAATACTCATCTATTTATGATGATCGGTTTATGAGGGGATTACAATTGAGGCGATAAAAATCCTTGGTTTGGTCATTCCTGCGCAGTCTGGAACCTTGGTAGTCGATTTCTAGATAATAGACTCTGTAACAAGCCCGCGAGTGCCTTTGATTTTAAGGTCTTGGGTCTTAATTATATATCTCTTATAATGACCTGCGAGATCTAATTTCCCCCAACTATAACGCGATAACGCAGGGTTTTTTATTTGCTCAAGTTTACTGGTCTTGATGCGGTCACTTGGGATATAACTTAATATAAGACATTGATTCAGATGAAAAAAATTAAAGTACTGTTTGTGTGTATGGGTAATATCTGTCGTTCACCCACTGCTGAAGGCGTTTTTAATCATTTGGTCACCACGAAAAACCTGTCGGAGCGCTTTGAAATTGATTCGGCGGGCACACATGCTTATCACATAGGGGATGCACCCGATTTGCGCGCGCAAAAAGCGGCGCGCGATAGGGGGGTTGAATTAAAGAATCTGCGTGCGCGTAAGGTGGTAAATTCAGACTTCAACGAGTTTGATCATATCCTGGTGATGGATGATGAAAATCACGCAATCCTGCTTGAGGATTGTCCTGTGGAATTGACACATAAAGTCAGACATTTTCTGGATTATGCGCCGCATGTCAATCAACGCGAAGTACCTGATCCCTATTACGGTGGTAGTTACGGGTTTGAGCGGGTTCTGGATCTGGTAGAAGAAGCGTCCGAAGGATTTATACAGGCATTGCAACATGCCGGAGAGCTAAATTAAGGGTTGGTAGCAAGCATGGCAATAGTCGCAAATACAGTCAGTTATCTGGATCAGGATGCAATCCTGGAAGGTTTTTTTGCCTACGATGATGGAATAGTTGGCCAGCGGCCCGTGGTGCTGATTCATCATGCCTGGGCAGGTCGGGATCAGTTTGTCGCCGATAAGGCTGTCAAGTTGGCCGAGTTGGGGTATCTGGCGTTCGCAGCCGATATGTACGGTAAAGGTGTTTTAGGTACCAGTCGCGAACAAAATGCCGCATTGATGCAGCCGTTTATGGCGGATCGGGCTAAATTACAAAGGCGCTTGCTGGCCGCCCTGGCAACAGTCAAATTAATGCCTTGGGCTGATAATCATAAAGTAGCCGCCATAGGTTTTTGTTTTGGCGGGCTTTGTGCTTTGGATTTGGCGCGCAGCGGAGCGGATATTAGCGGTGTGGTTTCGTTTCACGGCTTGTTGGGCGCGCCGACTGATTTAAGCCCGTCGCAGATCAAAGCCAAGGTATTGGTGTTGCATGGCAACGATGATCCCATGGGGCCTGTCGAGCAAGTGATTGCTTTGCAAGCCGAGTTGACCAAGGCCAGTGCCGACTGGCAAATGCATATATACGCTAACACCATGCATGCGTTTACCAATCCGGTTGCCAACGATCCGGACTTTGGTACAGTGTATCAACCGCTGGCCGATAGTCGATCCTGGCAAGCCATGCAAAACTTTTTAAGCGAGATTTTTGCCTGACGGCAGTGGGTGGCGTTTGCTATAATCGGCGGCTTTATAAATCTGTTAGCACAGCTTAAATGGAATTGATGCTTCAGGTTAACCCGTCGATCGATACGCTTTCGACTGCACTGGAAACACGGACCCATGTCAGACTTCGCTAAAGAAATTATCCCCGTTAATCTCGAAGACGAGATGAAACAATCCTACCTGGATTATGCAATGAGCGTAATCGTGGGCAGGGCACTTCCCGATGTCAGAGACGGCCTTAAGCCGGTACATCGTCGCGTCTTATACGCGATGAACGAACTCGGAAACGATTGGAACAAGCCCTATAAAAAATCGGCACGTATCGTCGGTGACGTCATCGGTAAATATCACCCGCACGGTGACACAGCCGTTTACGACACCATGGTTCGCATGGCGCAGCCGTTTTCCTTGCGCTATATGCTGATCGATGGCCAAGGTAACTTTGGATCGGTCGATGGCGATTCGCCAGCGGCGATGCGGTATACCGAAGTCAGAATGTCCAGAATCGCTCACGAATTGCTGGCCGATTTGGACAAGGAAACCGTCGATTTCGTCTCCAACTACGACGAATCCGAATCAGAACCCACCGTCATGCCTACCCGAGTGCCGACCTTGCTGGTCAATGGTTCGTCGGGTATCGCGGTCGGTATGGCGACCAATATTCCGCCGCACAATTTGGGTGAGATCATCAGCGCTTGCCTGGCCTTGATGGAAAACCCCGATTTAACTATCCCTGAACTGATGCAAATCGTACCGGGGCCGGATTTCCCAACCGCCGGTATTATCAACGGTGCATCCGGTATTTTTGAAGCTTACGCCACCGGTCGCGGACGCATTTATCTGCGCGGACGCAGTCATTTTGAAGACATTGGTGACAGCGGTCGGCAGGCGATTATCACCACCGAGTTGCCGTATCAAGTTAATAAAGCGCGGCTTTTGGAAAAAATCGCGGAACTGGTTAAAGAAGGCAAGCTGGAAGGCATTTCCGGTCTACGCGACGAATCCGATAAAGACGGTATGCGGATGGTCGTGGAATTGCGTCGCGGCGAAGTGCCGGAAGTGGTGCTGAACAATTTATACAAACAAACCCAGATGCAGACAGTATTTGGCATCAATATGGTCGCGTTGTATGACGGTCGACCGCATTTGATGAGTCTAAAAGAGATTCTGGCGGCCTTTGTTGATCATCGTCGTGAAATCGTCACCCGCAGAACCATTTACAATTTGCGTAAAGCCCGTGAGCGCGCGCACATTCTGGAAGGTCTGGCGGTAGCGCTGGCTAATATCGACGAGATGATCGATCTGATCAAAACCTCGCCAAATCCACAAGAAGCCAGAGTCGGTTTGTTGGCGCAGACCTGGAATGCTGGCCTGGTGGCTGCGTTGCTGGATAGAGCGGATGCGGATCGGTCGCGACCGGATGATTTATCCATCGAGTTTGGTTTGGTTGACGGCGCCTACCGTCTGTCGGAAGCGCAAGCGCAAGCGATTCTGGATTTGCGTCTGCATCGTTTGACCGGCCTGGAACAAGAAAAAATCGTCAATGAATATAAGCAGTTACTGGAAATGATTGACGAATTTCTGCACATTTTGGGTAGCGACGTGCGCTTGATGGAAGTAATCCGCGAAGAACTGGACGAAATCAAAACCCAGTATGCCGACTCTCGTCGTACCGAAATCGTGCAGGATTATTCCAATCTGTCTGCAGAAGATTTGATCACTGAAGAAGACATGGTCGTTACCATGTCGCACGAAGGTTATGTCAAAACCCAGCCTCTGAGCGATTACAAAGCTCAGCGTCGCGGCGGTCGTGGCAAGTCGGCGACAGCGACCAAAGAAAACGATTTTGTCGAAAAACTGATTATTGCCAACACCCACGACACCATTTTATGCTTCTCGTCGGCGGGTAAAGTTTATTGGCTGCGGGTATTTAATTTGCCGGTTGCCAGTCGCGCTTCTCGCGGCAAGCCGTTTGTTAATTTGTTGCCGCTGGAAGAGGGCGAGAAAATCAACGCCATGCTGCCAGTGCGCGAGTACAGCGAAGATAAATATATTTTTATGGCGACCTCGTCGGGCACCGTCAAGAAAACGCCGCTGCCTGAGTTTGAGCGGCAACGCAGCAACGGTAAAATCGCTATCGATTTGAACGAAAACGATACGCTGGTCGGTGTGGCGATTACCGACGGTCAGCAAAACGTGTTGTTGTTCAGCAGCGATGGCAAGGCCGTTTGCTTTAACGAAACCGATGTGCGCTCTATGGGCAGAACCGCCACTGGCGTACGCGGTATTCGCCTGCAGGAAGGTCAAAAAGTGATTTCGCTGATTATCTCTACCGAAGGTACGGTATTGAATATCACCGAAAACGGCTACGGCAAACGCACTAAACTGGAAGAGTTTACCCAGCATAGGCGCGGCGGCCAGGGCTTGATTGCTATCCAAACCTCCGAACGCAACGGCGCGGTGGTCGGTGCGGTATTGGTCAACGATACCGATGAAATCATGTTGATTACCGATGGTGGCATTCTGGTCAGAACCCGGGTTAACGAAATTTCCGTGGTGGGCAGAAACACCCAGGGTGTGACGGTGATCAGGCTGGATAAAGGCGAACGCGTGGTTGGCGTCGATCGAATCGATGGCTTGGGTGACGAAGAAGACGGCGAAGCCGACGAATTGGACGATAACGAAATAGAGACAGACAGCACCGAACAGGGCGGGGAAGAAGAATAATGGCAAGGATTTACAACTTTAGTGCCGGACCATCCATGTTGCCGGAGTCGGTGTTAGTCCAAGCGCAGCAGGAAATGCTGGATTGGCAGGGTAGTGGCATGTCGGTGATGGAAATGAGTCACCGCGGCAAGCAGTTCATGGCGATTGCTGAAGCCATGAAAAACGATCTTATCGAGTTGATGGGCATCCCGGCTAATTATAAAGTGCTGTTTTTACAAGGCGGTGCCAGCGCGCAGTTTGCGATGATCCCGCAAAACATTCTTAACGGCAAAACCAAAGCGAGTTACGTCAATACCGGCGCCTGGTCTACCAGCGCAATTAAGGAAGCCGGCAAATATTGCGAAGTTCAGCTTGCGGCTAGCTCAGAAGCCGAAAAATTTACCACCATTCCAGAGTTCGATACCTGGAATATCGATAAAGACGCGGCTTATCTGCACTACACCTCCAACGAAACCATTCACGGCGTGGAGTTCTCCGAAGTGCCTGAGGCCGGTGATTTGCCTTTGGTGTGCGATATGTCGTCCAATATTTTGTCTCGACCTGTGGATGTGAGTCGTTACGGCTTGATTTATGCCGGCACCCAAAAGAATATGGGCCCGGCCGGGGTAACTGTCGTTATCGTTCGTGAAGATCTGGTGGGCTTGGCACCCAAAAGTGTGCCTGCGGTGTTTGATTATCAACAACAAGCCAAAGCTGATTCCATGCTGAACACGCCGGCTACCTATAATTGGTATCTACTGGGCTTGGTGTTGCAATGGTTGAAACAGCAAGGTGGCATCTCTGCGATTGAACAAACTAATCAACGCAAAGCCGCCAAATTGTATCAGGCTATCGATCAATCCTCGCTGTATAGCAATCCGGTGGTTAAAGTACACAGATCCAAAATGAACGTGCCTTTTGTGTTGGCCGATGCTGCTTTAGATAAAGAGTTTTTGAGCTTGGCCGAGAAAAGTGGTCTGGGTTCCTTGCCGGGTCATCGCTCGGTGGGCGGTATGCGCGCCAGTATATACAATGCCATGCCGGAAGCGGGAGTCGATGCCTTGATCGATTTCATGGCCGAGTTTGAACGCAGCCACTAAGTTACCGATCATGACGGCGATTATTCCTCTGCCCGAACTGCGCGACCGTATCGATAGTATCGATCAACAGCTGCTGCATTTGTTTAATCAGCGCGCTGAATGCGCTATTGAAGTAGCTCGAACCAAAATGGCCGAAGGCGAAACCGGCAGCTTTTATCGTGCTGATCGCGAAGCGCAAGTGTTGCGGCGCATCAAAGAGCTCAATCCTGGGCCGCTCAGCGATGAAGCGGCTGCACATTTGATCAGGGAGCTGATGTCAGCATGTCTGGCCTTGGAAAAACCTTTGGAAGTGGCCTTTTTGGGGCCGGTCGGCACCTTTACCCAGCAAGCGACTTTTAAACATTTCGGACACGCGGTAAAAGGTATTCCGGCAGCGACCATTCCGGAGATTTTTCTGGCGGTTGAGACTGGGCATTGTCAGTTTGGTGTGGTGCCGGTTGAGAACTCTACCGAAGGCGTGATTGCGCATACGCTGGATCGTTTTATGACCTCTTCCCTGCAGATTTGCGGCGAAGTGGAAATCAAGGTGCATCAAAACCTGCTGGGCAAAATGGATAGTCTGGCCGCTATCGACGAAGTCTATTCGCATCAACAGTCGTTGGCGCAATGTCGGCAATGGCTAAACACTTATTTGCCTGGGGTGCCGTGTACTGCGGTGAGCAGCAATGCAGAGGCGGCGCGTTTGGCCTCGCTGGAACATAATAGAGCGGCTATCGCCGGTTTGATGGCCGCCGAGTTGTACGAGCTGAATATTATCGAACAGCACATCGAAGACGAATCCAACAACACCACACGATTCATCGTCGTGGGTAAGCAGCAACCTGCCTCCACGGGTCTGGATAAAACTTCTATTTTGGTGTCAACCGGCAATCAAGCCGGGGCTTTACATAGAATTTTGGGTTCGTTTGCCGACTACGGCATTAGTATGGCGCACATCGAGTCGCGGCCATCGCGGCAAGGTTTGTGGGAATATGTGTTTTTTATCGATATAGAGGGGCATCGCGAAGACACTGATGTGGCCAAAGCGCTGGAAGCGCTGCAAAACAATGTCAAAATGTTAAAAATTCTGGGTTCTTATCCTAAAGCCGTAATCTAATTTTTTAAATCGATGAACAAATTTTTAGAACTAGCAACAGCCGGTGTTCAACAGTTGGTGCCTTATGTGCCGGGTAAACCGGTCGACGAATTACAGCGCGAGTTGGGCATAGCGGAAGTGATCAAGCTGGCTTCCAACGAAAATCCGCTTGGCACCGGTGCTAAAGCGGCGGCGGCTATTCAAGCGACTTTACCAGAGCTGACACGCTACCCCGACGGCAGCGGCTTTGCCTTAAAAGCCGCGCTGTCTGCCAAACTGGGCGTAGCGCCTGAGCAAATCACACTGGGGAATGGCTCTAGCGAGATTCTGGAATTGGTGATGCGTACTTTCGTCACGCCCGAGTTGGAAGTGGTGTTTTCGCAGCACGCCTTTGCCTTGTATCCCATTTTGACGCAAGCGGTGGGTGCCATAGCCAAAGCAGTGCCAGCCAAAAATTATGGTCATGACCTGACGGCAATGCGCGCGCAAATTGGCCCGCAAACTCGGGTGGTGTTCATCGCCAATCCCAATAATCCCACCGGGACCTTACTGGCTACAGTCGAACTGGAGGCGTTTATCGCCAGTTTGCCGGCCCATGTGTTGTGCGTGTTGGATGAGGCATATTACGAGTTTGTCGATCCTGTGCTTAGAACCGAGTCTTTGGATTGGCCGAACCGCTATCCCAACTTGATTATTGCCCGCACCTTTTCCAAAGCTTACGGTTTGGCGGGCTTGCGCATTGGTTACGGTATTTCCGCGCCGGATATGGCCGACATGTTGAACCGGGTGCGACAGCCTTTTAACAGCAATATGCTGGCCTTGGCTGCTGCGGAAGCGGCTTTGGGTGATGTGGATTATCTGGATCAGACCCTGGCTTTGAATAATGCCGGCATGCTGCAATTAACCGGCGCATTCCAGGATTTAGGCTTGCCGTGGATACCCTCATCCGGCAATTTTGTGTCAGTGGATGTATTGCAGCCCGCATTGCCTATTTACCAGGCTTTGTTGCATAAAGGTGTGATTGTCAGGCCGGTAGCCAATTACGAAATGCCTCGGCATTTGCGCGTCAGCATAGGCACGCAAAGAGAAAATCAAATCTTTATAACGGCCTTGCGTGAGGTGTTACAAGGTGTTTAACCGCCTGTGCATCATTGGCATCGGTTTAATCGGTGGCTCGATAGCCAGGGCCGCGCGGCAGCAGGGTTTGTGTCGTGAAGTTGTGGCTTATGGCAGAGAAAAAAATCTGCCCAATATGCAGTTGGCCAAACAACTTGGCGTTGTCGATGAATTTTATACCGACATAAAAGCCGCGTTGGAAAACGCCGACTGCGTGATTGTTGCCACGCCGGTGGGCAGCATGCAGGCGATTTTCGAGCAGATCAAGCCTTATTGGGATCAAGCTGCCATCTACAGCGATGCCGGTAGCACCAAAGCCAGTGTGGTGGCGGCGGTTGAGGCGGTGTTTGGCGCGGTGCCAAGTAATTTCGTGCCAGCACATCCTATCGCTGGTGCTGAGCGCAGCGGGGTGGATGCCTCGACTGCCGATTTGTTTTTTAATCGCCGCCTGATTCTGACGCCATTGGCAGATACCGATCAACAAGCGCTGGCAAAAATGCATGATTTTTGGGAAAAAATCGGTTCCAGTGTCTCGGTGATGTCGGTAGAGCATCACGATACCGTGCTGGCTGCCACCAGTCATTTACCGCATATTTTGGCCTTTGCCTTGGTTGGTTTGCTAGGGCGTAAGGACGAACAGCGTGAGATATTTAAATACGCGGCCGGCGGTTTCAAAGATTTTAGTCGTATCGCTTCCAGCGACCCGACCATGTGGCAGGATATTTGTTTGGCCAACAAGCAAGAAATCGTGCCGTTGATCCGCCAATTTCAGGCGGAATTAAGCAAAATCGAACAATTGCTGGTTGAGGATCAGGCCGCGCAATTATTTGAAACCTTTACGTATGCCAGAAATGCCCGGCAGCGTTTTCTCGATCAACAAGAAGACTAACCAGAAGATTAACATGTCACAAACCATTACGTTTCAAGTTCAGCCCGGCGGCAGTTTGCGCGGCGAAATTCGTGTGCCTGGCGATAAATCCATGTCGCATCGTTCCATTATGCTGGGCTCTCTGGCGGAAGGCGTTACCCATGTCACCGGTTTTTTAAACGCAGAAGATGCCATCTCCACCCTGGAAGCATTTCGGGCAATGGGTGTGCAAATTGAAGGGCCGGCCAATGGCGAAGTGACGATACACGGTGTAGGCAAGCACGGCTTAAAAGCGCCGCAAGCGCCATTGTACTTGGGTAACTCCGGTACTTCGATGCGTCTGCTGAGTGGTCTTTTGGCAGGTCAACCGTTTGATTGCGTCTTGACGGGCGATAAGTCGCTGGAATCGCGTCCCATGAAGCGCGTCACCGCACCGTTGGCACAGATGGGTGCTGAGATTATTACCCAAGAAAACGGTACCGCGCCGCTGCATATCAAAGGCAAAGCCGGCAAATTAAACGGCATCCATTACGACATGCCTATCGCCAGCGCTCAGGTTAAATCCTGTTTATTGTTGGCCGGCATGTACGCCGAAGGCGAAACCAGTGTTACCGAACCAGCACCGACTCGCGATCATACCGAGCGCATGCTGAATGGCTTTGGCTACCCGGTGCAACGCGAAGGCAGCACGGCCCGCATCAGTAATCAAGGCAAATTAACCGCAACTCAAATCGATGTGCCCAGCGACATTTCCTCGGCGGCTTTCTTTTTAGTAGGCGCCAGTATCGCGCCGGATTCGGACGTGACTTTAAAACACGTCGGCATCAATCCTACCCGTACCGGTATCATCGATATATTGCGCTTGATGGGTGCGAATATCGAAGTCTTGAATCAACGAGAAGTTGGTGGCGAGCCGGTTGCCGATCTGCGGGTTAGATCCAGTCAATTGAAAGGTATTGAAATTCCTGAGCATTTGGTGCCGCTGGCTATCGATGAGTTCCCAGTGTTGTTTGTCGCTGCAGCGTGTGCCGATGGTAAAACCGTATTAACCGGCGCGGAAGAGTTGCGCGTCAAAGAATCCGACCGGATTCAGGTAATGGCCGATGGCTTGCGGATTCTGGGTGTCGATGCACAGCCTACCAAAGATGGCATGGTGATCAACGGTGGCGGTCACATTGGTAGCGGCGAAGTCGAGTCGCATGGCGACCACAGGATTGCCATGTCATTTTCGATTGCCGGTTTGCGCGCGGCTGGGCCAATTACTATTAAGGATTGCGCCAACGTAAATACCTCATTCCCGGAATTTCGTGACCTGGCCACCAAGTTAGGTCTTGCTTTGAGCAGTTTTTAATATGGTCGTTCCGGTATTAACCATAGATGGCCCCAGCGGTGCCGGTAAAGGTACCGTTAGCCGTGCGGTCGCCAAGTTGTTGGGTTGGCATTATCTGGACAGCGGATCGATTTACCGCTCCCTGGCGGTGGCAGTGTTGGCTGCCGACCTGGATTTGCACGACATACCCGCAATCTGCCAAATCGCTAAAGAGATGTCGTTAGAATTTGATTGCGGCGAGCAATTGATCGTCAAGCTTGATGGTCGCGATATTACTGGGCAATTGGCAACTGAAGCCACTGGTAATACAGCCTCCATCATTGCCGCCTATCCAGATGTGCGGGCGGTTTTATTGCAAAAACAAAAGGATTTTCAAAGACTTCCAGGTTTGGTGGCCGATGGTCGCGACATGGGTAGCGTGGTGTTTCAAGACGCCAAAATCAAGGTTTATCTCACCGCCAGCGCCGAAGAAAGGGCTGAAAGACGATATAAACAGTTGATTGAAAAGGGGATTGATGCTAATCTTCACCAAATCACTAGAGAAATAGAAGAACGCGATCAACGCGATCAGCAGCGGGCCTCGGCGCCGCTTACCGTGCCGCAAGGTGCGCATTATATCGATTCTTCAAGTTTGACTATTCAGCAAGTGATTGATCAGGTAGTAAATTTAGTCGATTAAGACTTTTGGTGGTTATCGGAAGAACGATAGCCTTTTTTAATTTCAGAGAATAGAAAAAGCTTGTTTGTGTTTTAACAAGTTTGGGAAAGTAGAGATGGGCGAAAGCTTTGCAGAGTTGTTTGAAGAGAGTTATGCCAAGACGGAAATGCGTCCTGGCGCAATGTTAATTGGTGTTGTTGTTGATATCGAAAACGAATTTGTTATCGTTAGTACGCAAGCCAAATCAGAAGGTGTCATTCCAAAATGGCAGTTCCTGAACGCAGACGGCGACCTTGAGGTCAATGTAGGCGACGAAATTGAAGTTGCTCTTGATTTATTTGAAGATGGCCTGGGTGCTACGCTTCTTTCCCGTGACAAAGCCAAGAAAAGTAAGGCATGGGCCGAACTTGAAAAAGCCTTTGAAACCCAAGAAACCATCGTCGGCCGTATCAACGGCAAAGTACGCGGCGGTTTTACGGTGGCAGTCGGTGCATTACGCGCTTTCTTGCCAGGCTCTCTGGTTGATGTACGTCCTATCCGCGATACCACTTTCCTGGAAAATCGTGATCTGGAATTCAAAGTCATTAAAATCGACCAAAAACGCAACAATGTTGTGTTGTCACGCCGTGCTGTCGTCGAAAGCGAATACAGCGCAGAACGTGAAGAACTGGTCAAAACCTTGCAAGACGGCGCAATCGTCACCGGTATCGTTAAAAACCTCACCGATTACGGTGCGTTCATCGATCTGGGCGGCGTTGACGGTCTGTTGCACATTACCGATATGGCATGGCGTCGTGTACGTCACCCATCCGAGTGTGTAGAAATCGGTCAGGAAGTTAAGGTTAAAGTCCTGAAATTCGATAAAGACAAAACTCGCGTATCGTTGGGCATGAAACAAATGGATGAAGATCCATGGCAAAACATTGCTCGTCGTTACCCAGCCGGCACTCGCGTGTTTGGTAAAGTTAACAACCTGACTGACTACGGTTGCTTCGTGGAAATCGAAGAAGGCGGTGAAGGCCTGGTTCACGTATCCGAAATGGATTGGACCAACAAAAACGTCAACCCATCCAAAGTTGTGCAATTGGGTGATGAAGTCGAAGTCATGGTTCTGGAAATCGACGAAGAACGTCGTCGTATTTCGCTAGGTATGAAACAGTGCCGTTCCAATCCATGGGATGAATTTGCCGCTACGCATAACAAAGGCGACAAAATCTCAGGCAAAATCAAATCCATTACCGATTTCGGTATCTTTATCGGCCTGGACGGCGGTATTGATGGTTTGGTACATATGTCTGACATTTCCTGGAATGAAAACGACGAAGAAGCCATTCGCAATTACAAAAAAGGCGATGAAGTTGAGACTGTGATTCTGGCTGTTGATTCCGAGCGCGAACGTATTTCGCTGGGTATCAAACAATTGGAACAAGATCCATTCCAAAACTTTATTGCTGTGCATGAAAAAGGTTGCATGGTTAGAGGCGTTATCAAAGAAATTGATGCTAAAGGCGCGGTTGTGGTCTTGGCTGACAACGTCGAAGGCTATCTGCGTGCCTCTGAAATTCAACGTGATCGAGTTGAAGATGCTCGTACCTTGTTGAAAGAAGGGGAAGAAATCGAAGCCAAATTTATTGGTGTCGATAAGAAAACCAAGTCTATTTCTTTGTCTATCAAAGCGAAAGACGTCGAAGAAGAGTCAAATGCCATTAAAGATTACTCGCAACAAAGTGCTGGCACTGCCACATTAGGCGACATCTTTAAACAAATGGACAAGTAAAAAAACCATCTCCGAGGGTGGCATGGCTTGCCCATGCCACCCTTTTTTGATTATTCAGGGCTGGACGTGACAAAATCAGAATTGATAGAGATGTTGGCAAGAAAACAGCCTCATCTCGCGCTAAAAGATGTTGAATTGGCAGTCAGATGCGTTGTTGATCACTTGAGCGATACCTTGGCAAGTGGCGAAAGGATAGAAATTAGAGGTTTTGGTAGTTTTTCATTACACCATCGTTCTGCTCGTTTGGGACGAAACCCCAAAACCGGTGATTCCGTATCCTTAACAGAAAAGCATGTGCCGCATTTTAAACCGGGCAAGGAATTACGGGATATGGTTGATGCCTCAAGGGAAAAATTCAAAATTGTCGACTGAGAGTAGGACGCTAAGTTCGGTAAGTCATGCAACACCAAGCGCTTATCGTTTTATATCTCATTCTTATAGATGATTTTGGCAGTAGCAATTCTCTTTAGGATTGCTATTTTTTAAGGACATTAGGCCTTTCAGGCCTAGATAATCTGATCAGGCTAGTTGTCGTGAGTTTATTCGATCATTGTTACAGCTACGATCCTGGTTACGGTTACACACTGGACGATTTATTAAACGTTGCTGCGCCACCAGAGCCGGATAATTTTGGGCAATTTTGGCGAGACAAATATCAAAAAACTCTATTAATAAATCCGCAGTTCTCACGCAATTACCAAAGCTCATGCGCTGGCTATAAGCTTTACGATATAAGCTATCAATCCACCGATAGCTTTTTGATCGGAGGCTGGTTGCTTGAGCCTGATTCTCAAACCATCACGCAAAGCATAGTGGTAGGTCATGGTTACGGCGGCAGAGAGCAGCCGGACTTCCATCTTAAAATACCTGGCGCGGCTTTGTTTTTTCCTTGTTTCCGCGGTATTTCCCGTAGTCGCACGGATCGATTGCCTGAACAACCCAATCTGCATGTGGTGCACGGTGTGGATGATCCTGAGCATTACGTCATCGGTGGTTGTGTCGAAGACCTCTGGCTTGCCGTCTCCGTGCTTGCTGCGCTGTATCCGGGGCTTGCGGATAATATTGGCTACATGGGGATTAGTTTTGGGGGAGGCATCGGTGCGTTAGCCGCGCCCTGGGATGCCAGAATCAAACGCGTTCATCTCAATGTACCGACCTTCGGCAACCAACCCCTGAGACTGTCACTTCCAACTAGCGGTAGTGCCGCCGCACTAAAAGCGTATAGTCAACACCATCATCACATATTTGACACATTGGCATACTACGATGCGGCGATTGCTGCACGTTATGCCGTGCAACCTTTACATGCCGCATTGGCCTTGTTCGATCCTGTCGTGGCTCCTCCGGGGCAATTTGCCATTTATAACGCTTGGGTAGCGCAGAAGTCCTTGTTTGTGTTGGACGCCGGACACTTCGAGTACCCCCAACAAGCGGAACAGGAGCGCCAACTTATCACCGAATTGCAGGAATTTTTCAGGGTAGAATCGTTTTAAACTATGAATCGCGAATATCATCATTGGTACAGTCCACGCTTAGGCAGGGACATGGAGTTTCTGGTATTCGGACACGCGGGTGCCAAAGTGTTGGTTTTCCCGACCCGCGACGGGCGTTTTTACGAATACGAAAATCTTAGAATCGTAGACAGTCTGCGTCCCAAAATTGAAGCTGGGCAATTGCAGTTGTATTGCCTGGACAGTATTGATCACGAAACGTTTTACTGTTTCTGGTCGCGTCCGGAGGACCGTATCCAGCGACATATGCATTTTGAAGACTATGTGCTGAACGAAATCATGCCGTTCATGGCCTTGAAAAATCCACACCCCTGCGTTATTTCTCATGGCTGTAGTTTGGGCGGTTATCATGCTGCCAACATTGCCTTTCGGCATCCGCACTTGTTTAAAAAGCTGGTAGCCTTTTCGGGGCGCTTCGATCTGACGCTGGAAGTTGAGAGCTTTAAAAATCTATTTGCAGGCTATTATAACGACGATGTTTATTTTCATACCCCCACCCATTTTTTACCCAATCTGAATTGCGATACGCAGCTGACACAATTGCGTAGAATGGAAATAACTCTGGTGATAGGCAAGGAAGATCCGTTTTTGCAAAACAATCACGAGTTAAGCCGCATATTGGCAGAAAAAGGTATCAAGCACGCACTATACGAATGGGAAGGTCGCGCTCATCAAGGCCATTACTGGCGACGAATGGCACCTTTGTATATCTAATCAGGTTTAAAAATTATTCACACTGTATGACTAAACGAATTTTAATTGTCCTGCTGATCAGTTTGCTGTTGCTGGGTGGAATATTTGGTCTGAAGTTTTTTCAGATCAAGCAGATGATCAGCCAGATGCAGCCACCGCCACCACCTGTAGTGGCTGTGGCGGAGGTCAGACAAGAACTTTGGCCGGTTGCTCTGGTTTCGGTCGGTGGTTTGCGCGCAGTGGCCGGGATAAAAGTCAGTAATGAAGTGGCAGGACAAGTAAAAACCATTGAATTTGAATCTGGCCAAACTGTTAAACAAGGCCAATTATTAGTAAAACTTGATACGGCA
>CAIOHN010000042.1 GCA_903858105.1 uncultured Pseudomonadota bacterium
CGCGCGGCGGCATTCGCTGGTCGGATCGGATCGACGATTTCAGAACCGAAATACTGGATTTGATGCAAACCCAAATCAGCAAAAACGCCTTGATTATTCCTACTGGCGCCAAAGGCGGTTTTGTCGTCAAACCCAACGGCTCCGCACAGGATTTAAAACAGGCTGGTAAAAATGCCTACATCCGCCTGATTCGCGGCTTGTTGGATCTTACCGACAATTATTGCGGCGATAGTATTATCTGCCCTCAACAGATCGTCATGCACGACGATCCCGACCCTTATTTGGTCGTTGCGGCCGACAAGGGTACGGCTAAATTTTCGGATATTGCCAACGCTGTGGCCGCCGAGTATCAATTTTGGCTTGGCGATGCGTTCGCCAGCGGCGGTTCGCGCGGCTACGATCATAAAGGCTTGGGCATCACCGCGCGCGGCGCCTGGGAATGTGTGAAGCGTCATTTCCGCGAGCAGGGGAAGGACATTCAAACCCAGCCGTTTACTGTGATCGGTATCGGCAGCATGGACGGCGACGTGTTCGGCAACGGCATGCTGTTGTCGCCGCATATCCGTTTGCTGGCGGCTATTAGCGGCCAGCACATCTTCATCGACCCTGATCCGTTGGCGTCCGACGCGGCGTTTAACGAGCGGCAACGCTTGTTCGACTTGCCAGGTTCCAGTTGGAACGACTACGACCGTGCACTGATTTCTGCGGGTGGCGGTGTTTACGCCCGCAGCGACAAGGATATTGCCCTATCGGCGGAAGTTAAAACTTGGTTGGGTATCCGTTTCAAAACCATAGACGGTGAAGCGCTGATTCAAGTATTGCTGAAGACGCCGGTGGAATTATTGTGGATGGGTGGCATCGGCACCTACGTCAAAGCCAGTTCGGAAAAACACGAAGACGTCGGCGATCGCGGCAACGACAACGTGCGCGTGGATGCTTGCGATCTGCGGGCCTTGGTAGTTGGCGAAGGTGCCAATCTGGGTTTCACCCAAAAAGCCCGTGTCGAATACAGCCTGCACGGCGGCCGCATCAATACCGATGCGGTCGACAACTCGGCGGGTGTCGACACCTCGGATCATGAAGTCAATTTAAAAATCCTGCTCACTGGCCTGCAACA
Source organism: uncultured Pseudomonadota bacterium (assembly GCA_903858105.1). Classification (GTDB taxonomy): domain Bacteria; phylum Pseudomonadota; class Gammaproteobacteria; order Methylococcales; family Methylomonadaceae; genus Methylomonas. Next base: position 1,118 of record CAIOHN010000042.1, read on the forward strand.
CAAACAATTGATTTCGGATTATCAGCATCTGTTCATCGCCATGACCGAAGCGGTCTGCCAGTCGGTATTGGCAGATAATATTGCCCAGAGTTTATGTTTATCGTTGGAACAACGCCGTTGTGCGGAAAACCCGGGGCCTTTTATCCAGGTGGCGGAACGTTTGGAGGCTGCTGGTTTTCTGGATAGAGAGGTCGAATCGTTTCCATCCAACAAAGATCTGCAAGCCCGCCCCGGCCAAATGCTCACCCGTCCGGAACTGGCAGTCTTGATGGCCGCTGCCAAAATGTATTTGACCCGGCACTTGGAAAACAGCGGCAGCTGGATACATGCGCCATGTTATGACGCTTACTTGCAGGCTTATTTTTCGGCACCATACCGCGAACAATTTGAGCCCTATCTGGCTGGTCACCCGCTAGCCCGGCAAATCAAAGCTACCGTTATCAGCAACTTGATTATCAACCAGGCCGGCTGCGGACTTTTGGATCAGTGCGACCAGGAGTACGACGATCTATTAGCCTACGCAGCCAACTATTTAGCCTTCGACCAAGTACTGAGAGCGGGCGAAATACGCTCGGCCATTCAGGCGCTGGACAATAATCTCTCCACCGACAGCCAATATGCGTTGTTGCTGAAACTGGAACAAACCTTGGCCGATTTCTGCCGCTGGTCGGTCGCACACTCAGATAACCTTATTCCAGACGCCACTACTATCGATATTTACCGACAGTTATTAACCGACTATCGGGATCACATAAACCGCCAGTCCAGCGACGCGATGCAGACACAAATCGACAGCTATCGCCAAACCGGCATTCCTCTGAAACTGGCGCAAGACCTGACCTTTATAGGCAAGTTGAATCACTTTCTTTTTATCGTATCTTTGGCCAAGGAAACACGGCAGGAATTTGCCCTAATCGACGCATTGCTAAACGACATCGATCAAAATTTTGGCATTCGGAAACTGGAGCGGCAACTGGCGGATATACCGCCTCGCGATTACTGGGTTACGACGACCTGTACTACCTTGCAAGCCGACATCCAGCAATTTACCGCCAAATTGATCACGCAAATCCTCGCCAGCCCAGCTAAAACCTGCAGCGAATACCTGGATAACCAAGCGTCTAATGCCGCCATCAAACGCTATCGAACCCTATACTCGGAAACCCAAAAAATCGTGCCGGTTAACCTATTAGCTTACGTGGTGCTGGTCAGGGCGTTGGGCGAGTTGGCGAAATAGCGGCTTTGGGTGTTGGGGATAAAACACAGAGTCCAGGCCTCAAAACGGTTTAGCAGGTTGTCCAACCCGTCGAATTTGCTCATGCAAGTACTTCTACAAATCAACTTAATACCAAATCCTCATGCCCACCACGCCGCGTAAACTATGGTGATGTTCGCGTAGCGATTCTTCCTCGACATAATCAATGCCCACATAGGGAGCAAATTCGCGTTCTATTTCGTACCGCAAACGCATGCCCGCTTCAAATTCGGTGACGCCCGCCTTGACACCACGGTTTTGCAAATCTTTGGCGGCAACATTCAGTTCCAGACGTGGAGACAGGATCAGTCGCTGTGTCAAGAGTAAATCGTACCCCAGACTCAGTCGTCCCAGCACATTACCGGTTTCGGTAATAAATAGGGCGCTATCGACTTCGATAAAAAAGGGCGCGAGTCCTTGAAACCCAATTACCGCATCAAATGTGCGTTCCGGCTCGAATGCACGCCGTGCGCCGATTTGAAAATCCCAAAACGTGTCGATGTTGCGGCTATACAGCAATTGTAAATCGGCGCGACCAAAAATATTCTGATCGCCGGAATAGTCGCCTTCCGTTTTTAGCCAGAATTTGTGATCGTCGTTACCGATCCAGTGTTGCAGGTCCCATTTGAACAGATGCAAATCCTGATTGCCTTCGTATTCCAATCGTTCAGCTTTGAAGTGACTGAAAATCATATCGTCGTCCTGAGCATCAGCAAAACCGCACAGCAGTAACAACAGCAGTACCAACCAACCCTTAATCATTGCGATGTTCGGCATTTTCGACGATTAATTTGCGGAACATACCCGTATCCATGTGGTAAAGCAGATGACAATGAAAAGCCCATTCGCCTTCTGCATCAGCCGGCACGTCCACACTTACGGTCTGGCCCGGTTTGACGTTGATGACGTGCTTTTTAGGATTAAACATGCCATTCCCGTTATCCAGGTATTGCCACAAGCCGTGGAGATGGATGGGGTGATTCATCATGGTTTCGTTGATGTAACGAAATCGAATCCGC
>CAIOHN010000043.1 GCA_903858105.1 uncultured Pseudomonadota bacterium
GGCAACCTCAGTAGAGCTAAATGGCGTTAGCTGGGTTAAATCGGAGCCCGCGTAAAATTTGGCAAAACTATGGGCATCGTTAGGCAGGTAGCTGCGTTCCAATACTGTTAGGCCTTCGACTGGGCCGCTGGTTGAGGTAGTTGTGCTGCTGGTGGTTGATTGATATTGGGTGGTTGTGGTGGATGTGTAGGTGTTTGTATAGGTTTTTGTGACCGGTGTGCTGTAGGTGCTGCAGTAATCATCACTCCTCGTATCGGTACTTCCGCCACTGGTTCTACTATTTCTTGTAATATTTGAGTACGTCGTGGTTTGGGTTGTGGTTTTAAAGGTTGAAGCAGTTCGATCAAATGTGCTTGTATACGACGTAGTGAATGTGGTTTTGGTTGTAGTGCCAATCGGCGATTCAGTAGTCGTTATAACGGGTGTGCTGCTGGTGGGCGTACTATCAGTGGGTGTGCCGTCTATGGTGGTCCCAGATTGTGCCGCGCTAAAGCCGGATTCTAAACTTTTTGCTGATTCGGTTGTGCTGTAGGGTAAAGTTGAGCACAATACGTTGCTTGGACCGGTGGTTCTAGTGCCGTTATTCGTAGTTCCACTGTCGGTGCTTGTAAGAACATAAGCGGTAGGCCCAACCGGAGTGCCAATGGGCGTTGCTGAAGAAGTAACTGCTGGCGACGTGTTACTGGTATTAGACGTCGTATTACCAGTATCCGTAGATCGCAAGCCACCATACAAGATTTTCCGTATGGTATCGACTCGGCTCATACTGGCCCAATTCAGAAAGTTGCCGCTCCAACTGCTAGTACAGTACTTGTTGGTATTTGTCGAGCTGGGTTCAAACCGCTGATTGGTGGTGTTGTAGGTATAGCATTTATAACTATCGAAGTACCCGTAGTAATCGAAGCTATGTTTGTAGCTTGTCTCCGGGGTGCCGTCATTATCCAGGTCGGAATAATCGTCAAACGCTTTGAAATATAATTGATGATCCTTGGAGATGTTGAGCATCGAAATCGGCGTTGTCGACGATGTCAGGAATAAGGGATTGTCGGCGAGGCCGAGTTGGGCTGCGTTTGCGTTTAGGAAGAAAAGACTGAAAAACAAACCCCAAATTACAGCGGTGAGTTTGGATTGAATTGTGAATGAATTTTGTTTTTTCATTTCAGTTGTCCTAAAAATCTAATGCGTTAACCTAGGGTGTTACGCTAAACATGGCTTGTAAAATAACGACCACATTGCTGTCGCCGCCAACGCCACGTGCTGTGACTCGGTATTTTTCGGTTGTGCCTACATTTGCCAGCCTTTCAACGATATACATGGGCTGCGATGCTATGTTATTCAGGCTAAGTGGCGCAGTGCGCGCAGTGCCGCTTGTCCATGCGAATTGTTGGGTAGTACCAGCGCAATCTGCTGAGCCAGTACCATTCCAATAGCTGGCGTTGTTAGGTAAGCAGACGTTGATCGCTCTCAACCCGGCAGCGGTTACGGTGCCGCTGGTGTTATTTGCAGGTACTGGAATCTTGGTATGAAGAATCACGCCCGCAGTCAAATTGGTTTCAACATACTTCAATGCGGCCTCTGCTGCCTGGAAAGCTAGATCCTGGTTGCGATTATTGCCAGCCATGCGTTCTTCAAGCGAACTCATTTGCGCCAGATTCACACCTAAAACCGAGAGCATGATCAGAAAAATCAGGGCGGTGAACAGAGTGGCGCCTTTTTCGTAGCCTATATTTTTTCGGCATAGGGGAACGTAGCGTTTTTTTAACTGGTTTGAGCGGTTAATGGTCAGGCTTAAAGTAATGGAGGCTGTTTTCATAACCGATTTTTTATTGCAATTGTTGTGGTAAACACTTTGCGAAACATGCGATCAGTAGGCGTAACAGTTTCGCCAGCATCAGAGGTGTCTCCATCCCCGTTAATATCTATTGCGTATTGCTGGGGTGAACTGGTTATGCCTTGTTCGTCCTGGCTGGAGACCATTAATAAGCTTACGCGTATCCCTAAAACCTTAGACCAGTCGGTAACGTTTGGGGCGGTTACATAGGCGTCTATGGCGCGGTCAGTACCATTATCAACGGCATACGCCAATTGCATGTCTTGCACCCCATCAATCAGTTCTTCGGCAATAGTGCTCGGCGCGCCAGCATTGGCGGTCAATACCTGCCGGTATAGCGAGGGGCTGCATAGTGTCGGATTGGTAGTACATTGCGGATCTGTGTTATCCCGATTGCGGATGTAATAAGTCGTGGCGCTTAATCGATGTAGACGCGAACCGGCATCAAACGTGTCGGTGGTGCCTGTCGGACATGTTCCTATAGGACTGCCTAAGCCTTTACGGCTGTTGCCTGCGGTGCAATCGGTTGCATTGTGCTGAATGAGGCTGTGACCACAACTGCCACTGGTTAGTGTGCAATCTTTGGTATTTTGGAATATCGTGGTCCTGGAACAGTCTGGTTTGGCGGCGATTAGTATTTGACCTTGATTTATGTTGTGGTTGGCCGTCAAAGTGATTTGAGGTGGCGTTGCAGTGGGTGTATGGGCAGACACTATATATTCTTGGGTATTGTCCGCATGCAACACAGTCAACGCGTCGCCCGCTAAAACATTGCCGACTACATCGGTGACGCCCGCGGGAAATGCACTCCAATTGGTAGCGCTGGCTTTCTCATAGCCAATCAAAGGTTGACCAAGCAGATTCTTGTCCCAATCCGTGGCACTCACCAGAATATTGATGTCACCAGCAGCGGCGGAATTTGCGGGACAGCCTCTGAAGCCCGTCATCCGAATGTCTTTTTCCATGAGTTGAAAGGCCGCGCGGGCATTTTCCTGCATACGCGACAAGGTATCCTGGGTGCGGAAGCTTTGTTTGGATCCTAAAAACACATAACCTATCGCGGCGATGATCATCAGCCCGATAGTCAGAGACACCATCAGTTCGATGAGTGTTACACCCCTGATAAGCTTGGGTGATAGTGCCGAGCCTGCGTCGTTCCGTGGTTTTTTCATATGACGCTTTGAGTAGTAAATGTTGTGGGTGTTATAGAGCCATCACTGGCACCTTTTACAACTTCGCTCCAGCGTATCGAAACAGTCGCATTGCCAGAGCCGTCGACGGTGACTTGCCCGTCTCCATTCGGTAGCGCGCTTTCTATGCTGCTTTTCCAATCACGTAGTTCGAGGTTTTGAATCGCAGTGCCAGATGGCACGCTATCGCTGGGGTCGCTGCCACTTGCGGCAAAGTTAATAGTGAAACTACCCGCCAGGGCCAATGTGCGATTCAAACGGAGGCGTTCGATAATGTCATAGCTAAGTAAGGTTGCCTGACTACGCATATAAGCACTGTGATTGGCTTTGGACGAAAGCGCGATTACCCCAGCCTGCCCTAATAAGCCGACCGAGACGATGATTATCGTCACAAGCACTTCAATCAAACTACTGCCTAATTGTTTTTTTGACATAACAATATGATGCGCGTCCATGTTGGTCTCGATAATTGGGCGAAATTGAGTGTTCATGGGGGGCTGATGCACGATGTAAGGCCGTCAGGAATGCCGTCGCCATCATTATCTTGGCCCTGACGCACTCTGCCAACCGTGTTAATAATCAGTAACTTGGCTGTATGGCTTTCCGGGGCGTCGTTGGCGTCTGTGTTGTCACAAATCGCAAACGAGCCGACTGTATTGCTTTCGCCGCTAGGGCTGAAACTAATATAGTTGGAAAAACCGCTAGTGGTTCGCAAGGTGTAGTTGGTCGGCAGCGATTCGTAAACCCGCAATTTGCAATCTTCGGTCGCTTCACAAAGCGTGGTATCCGCATCATCATTAAATGCGTTGGTTTTGGCAGCGTCCGAGCGGTCTATATCTACAAATACTTGCCAGCCATTTTCCCAATTGGTGCCGGTTTTACTAACGATGGTAATTTGTCCGCGTTTAATCGCTTCGCTACGAGCGAAATTTAAAGAAGTAACCAGTTGGTTGGATGCGGCAGTCAAGCGACTATTTCTAACAGCGACCACAAAGCTTGGAATGGCCACGCCAGCAAGAATGCCGACGATGGTTACGACGATCATCAACTCTATGAGGGTGAATCCTCGGGTTGTTATTGATCTGTTGCTCATGGTGGATGGGTGCTCCGCTTGAATCCGGTTGAAGATTCAGCCGGATTTTTTAATGTCGGGCTTCAAGATAGCACAGGATTTAACAAAGATATGCGAGTTGAAGCACAATCGTAACTAGCGGCAATTCGATTGCGCGACGAGTTTGATGGGGGCAGATAGGGTGTTAGACGATTAGGATTTTCGGGTTTTGTGGCTTAAGCGCGGTTCTTGGCTACCTCAGTAATGTCCTTCCCCATCTTGCGTGGGCTCAAAATGGGGTATTGATAATGCTGTTTAGCGAGATATTTGCCGCCAAGACTGCCTGCTGCCGGTTGA
>CAIOHN010000044.1 GCA_903858105.1 uncultured Pseudomonadota bacterium
GGCTTAAGCGCGGTTCTTGTCAACCTCGGTAATGTCGTTCCCCATCTTGCGAGGGCTCAAAATGGGGTAGTGATAATGCCGGTTTAGCGAGATATTTGCCGCCAAGACTGCCTGCTGCCGGTTGATGTAGCGCTGGAGCCTTGCTCTATGGTTACTTCCAGTTCGCCTTCTTTTGAGCCGCTGGTGTATTTGTATTCCAGTTTGCCATTGCTGACCACGCCGGGGGTATCCACGCCGCCAACCGTGGATTGTTTGGCGGATGGCGCTATGTCTATACTTTTGCCGTCGATAATGACAGAGATCAAGTCGTTGGCGTCAATCACGCCGTCGCCGGAAATGTCCCAAGGCGCGCCAGTGGGAGGCAAACGTTTGCCGGTTATCGCATCCACCTCTATCAACCAACTGGTGCCGTCTGCACCGGCACCACACACTTCGCTGGTGATGGGGGGGATGGGAATCAATGTTTCAAAAATTATCCGGCCATCGCGTAACAGCGGTGTGCTGATGACGCGCTCGCCAATACTGGTGCTGGCTGACGGCTCCAGCAAATCCAGATACCAACCGTTTTGTTTGGAGTAATCCACCGCATTATCGCTGGTCGCGCCTAGGTTAAAACCACCTTTGCTTACCCTGGCAATAACGGTTTGAGCTTGCAGACTGATTCTGGATACAGCGCTGTTATGATCCCAAATGCCATAAAATGTCTGGGTCTGGGCGTTGCTGACGTCATTGTCAACGTCTTCAAAGTATTTTCCACTGCCGAAGTACACCATGTGGCCGCTGGAATTTTGCGATGTGCCCACATTGCCCACTTGCGGTTTGCCGGTGATAGCTTGCAGAGTATTGTCGCAGTCGCTGGCATTAGCACAGGCTTTAAAAAGCGGGGCAGGTGCCGCGTCGCTGCCATAGGCGATTTTCCAAAGGCTTTTGTTACTGCTACTCACATCAAACTTCCACAGATTGCCTTGTAAATCGCCGGCGTAAATTACATCGGCCATCTTGTCGCGATTGGTGTCGGCCGCAATCGGGGTGGATAAGCCATTGGGCTTGGTTAAACTGCCTTGTTTGGTATCAAAAGCCTTAAGCAAGGTGCCGGTTTTTATATCGATGATATACAGCACTGCCAGATTGTTGGAACTGGCGTAACCGTTGGCAACCACCGCCGCCCACGAGCCATCCTGCATTTTGACGACGGAGGATTGAGGCAAGGTAAAGCCCAAATTGTAGCTAAAGCCTCGGGCAATAGTGGTATCGGTATTAAGATCATCAGCCTTGGGGCTGTTGGTGTTACTGATTTCCCATAGTACCTTGCTGCTGGAAAATTGGGCCGGATCAGTTACGTCCAGTGCAAAAATGGCTTTGCCGCCGGCTCCTGTGGAACCGAGCAATACGGTATGCCAAGCGCTGTCAAAATAGGCATCGGCCACTCTGGGAGAGCCATCCACCGAATACACATGGTTATAGGCCGGGTCTGACAAACTGCGTAATTGATTGAAAACGGCATTGGGCACGTAAGCCAATATTTCCTTACCCGCGTCAGCGCCGGACGCGCTGGCATCAAAGCCATGTAGCATGCCGTCGTTCGCGCCCAGGTAAACCATTTTTTTTCGTTCTTTATTGTTCAGTACAAACTCGGGGTAAGTCGAACCTTCGGAGCCGGGAAGGGTGGCATAGCCGTAATTTTCGGCACCTACGAATACCGGGTCGGAGTTGACAATATCGCCCAGCAACCAAGGGTCGGGGCTAATGGCATTGGACAATTTGTCCAGATAGGTGCGATTTCTAAAAATAAGATCGCTGCCGGTTCTGATGTTGTCGTCATCTTTGCGGTTGGGGTGTTTTTGTTCATGGCTGTAATCGCCGCGTAAATAATTCAAGCGCCATATGCCTCGATCCGAAACGCTGGTGCAATCCCCGCCTATGTCTAAAATGGTTTTTTGCGAGTCGGACAGCCCTTTGCAGTTAAAGTCTGCTCCAGCAGCGCTAGCGGTGTTGTATGTGACGATGTTTCTGTCAGCATGCGCGGGAAAATGCTCGACCGCATTCCAGATTCTGCTGCCAGGTACGCCAGCATCGAGTTTGCCATTGTTGTTAACGTCTTCGTCTATATCCAAGGCGCCATTGCCATTGCTATCTTCGCTGGTGCTAAGCGGAAACGCTGAAAAACTGCCTACCCAGCCAGCGCTATCAAACTTGGCTTGATAGATCACCGAGCCGTTTTCCAGTTTGGAGGAGTTGGCGGCTACTGAAGACGATGACCCCACTTTGGCAGATATTTCTGAAATAGTATCGTCTAGTGCGGCAGCCAGGGTATTGGAGTCGCCAGCAAAATAAAATTTCCCACCACCGACTTTAGCCGCGTCGCTTAATACCGAGTCTGTTTGCAGGCTTGAATCCGCCAGACCGATGGCGTAGGTGATCAGATTGTTCTTGGTATGGTTCAGCTTCTTTTTTTCAGCATCCAGCGAAGGCCGCAAATCCATTTCGTACAAGGCTTGAGCGACATCGTCGAGATAGTCGCTGCCTCTTGCTTCGTAGATACGACCAGCTTTAGTACCGTTTTGACAGGCGATATTGTTCCAGTTTGGGCTGTTGCAAGTCGTGCCTATGGCGGTGAGTGCTCTCCAAGGCAGGTTTTTTGAGTTTGGTGAGGAGTCGCATAATTTTTTTTTCGAGCAGTCTCCGGTGTAATCCCTCAAATGGTCATTGATTTCTCTATCGTAATTAGGCAAACCGTCACTGACGAGGATGGCAAAGCTTTTTTGACAATAGCCTAAAATAGGTGCAGCCAAGGTGTTGGTGCAGGTTTTGCCAGTGCCACAGGTGGCATTTTTGATGGTGTGACTGGTTTTGCCATCCGCTTTGCTAAAGACCTCGTCAACGCTAACCGGCTTTGGGCTGGGTGCTGCTGGGTGGAGGGTGAGATTGCCGATTTCGCCTGTCGCAAAATATTTGCCAATATCGCGCAGCGTAGTGGCCAGTGGTGTAATACCATCTGCTGGAATATCGGTAATCTGAGTCTGGATGCTGGTCGAATGCACGGCATCAAGATCCTTGATTTCTGAC
>CAIOHN010000045.1 GCA_903858105.1 uncultured Pseudomonadota bacterium
ATTTGCTATCGGGAAAGTGTTTTTTGGCAAAATCTTTAAGGGCAGGATTCATGCCTTTGCCACCCATATACGGTGGATTTGCCACCACCGCATCATATTGCTGCGCCAACAACCAAGCCTGGTGCACATAAGGCAATAAGACCGTTGCCGCTGGTTTTTGCATGGTGTCGCCTTGCTCAGCCAACTCTTGCAATCGGACTGTAAAATTCCGCAAATACTCCGCCTGTTCATGCGGCACCTGAATCAACGAACCCAAGGTTTTCGCTTGCTCGAATAAGGCCAAAATAGCCCACAGTTGCTTGAACTCAATATCGTCCACCGTATTGGTCGAGCCGTCATACCCGCCGGGAGGCGGGTATCCAGTGCCAGGGACGGCGAGCTCCAAGCTATCCATGCAGTCTGGGTTCCGGCAATCCCTTATATCTCGATTCTGTTTCCTAAATGAGTCAGAATCACCCGACCGATCATCGGGAGGAAGATGAAGAAGTCGTGCTATCCCTGAGGCTTTAAGCCTGTCCGGCAGATTGAACTCTTCATCTTCCACATTCGCCTTTATAGTTCGTACGGTATGCGTAAGCCCCTTTTTGTCAGGAGAGCTTGAATCACTATAAGGCTGAACAGGGCGCATGGCTCCGATGATATCTTGCGGTATTACTCAACTTTTTCACTTTCAACTCATGTCAAAGATCATAATCGGCGTCGATATTGCTAAACTGAAATTCGATGTAGCTCGTTTCAGCGAGGGCAAATATCACCATAAGAAATTCGATAACAATGTCCCTGGCTTCATGGCCTTCTGTAGTTGGTTAAGCCACTTTGGCGATGATAAACCTCTCATTTGCATGGAAGCGACTGGAACTTACAGCCACGCATTAGCAGAATACCTCGTTGAGCAAGGTTACCCCGTCAGCGTGGTGAATCCTGCCAAGATTCACGCTTTCGCCAAAAGCGAGTTAAGTCGGGTCAAAACCGATAAAGCGGATGCCAAACTCATTGCCCGCTACGCACTCACCATGCAGCCCGCGTTATGGATGCCGCCACCGCGAAATATTCGGCACTTGCAAATATTACTGCGCCGTATCGAGCATCTGCTGGCCATACAGCAAATGGAATCCAATCGTCTCGACACCGCTGACGCGGCTATCGTCGAATCGATCAAATCCGTTCTTGCCACCGTCGAACAGGAACTCAAGGCCACGCGTGAACAAATCCGAAACGACATCAATAACGATCCCGACCTTAAGCAGCGACATGACTTGCTGATTTCCATCCCTGGCGTTGGCGCCGCCTTAGCCGCCCATCTGTTGACCGCATTGAGTGAGCACCACGGCTTCAGAGACGCGCATCAAGCGGTTGCTTACACGGGCCTGGCTCCCGTCATCCAGCAGTCAGGCAAGTGGGTTGGCAAAACTAAAATCGCCAAATCCGGTGATCCGACTTTACGCAAGGCCTTATACATGCCTGCCTTAGTTGCTTGGCGACATAACCCGCTCATTCGCCCCTTCTGCGAAAAGCTGCGAGCCAATGGTAAAAACGGTAAGGCCATCGCTTGTGCTGCCATGCGAAAGCTGATTATCCTGGCCTTCGCGATTCTAAAATCCGGCAAGCCTTTTGATCCTAATTTCGCTCTTGCATGATTCCTAAAAAGACGGTATCTGCCGGGATGACGGCACACCCCGCAACGTCGCCACC
>CAIOHN010000046.1 GCA_903858105.1 uncultured Pseudomonadota bacterium
GATGGACATGATCACCGTGGATTTGAACAGCATGCCCAATGCCCAACCCGGCGACCCGGTCACTTTGTGGGGCGAGAGCTTGCCGGTGGAAGAAATCGCCCGCCATGCCGAGACTATTCCCTATACCTTGTTATGCGGGATTACTCAGCGGGTGCAGGTGATTGAGCAGGGTTTGGAGGAACTTGCTCAGCAGTAACTTCGACTTCGTAACCGGCATATTTGCGGATATTGATCACACCAGTATCGAAAATCAGATACTGGCCTTTAACGCCTTCCAACACGCCCGACACCAGCGGTTCTTTATCAAAATTAAACGATTTAACCTTGCTGGGGTATTGCAACACCGGGTATTCAATCGCCAGAGGTTCGGCTTCGCTGAGTAAAATCGGCGGGGTGTCGGGAAATTTTTGGCTGATCGCTTGTAACTCAGGCGCGCAGGTCGTCAATAATTGATCGCGTAAGGCCGGTAAATCCAGCGGCGAGGTATTGTTTTTCAACATCTGCTGCCAACTGGTTTTATCGCTGATATGTTCGGCCAAAGCCACTTCAATCAAACCCGACATATATCGCGACGCCACTTTAAAAATCGGTAAAGCCTGCACCGCGCCCTGATCGATCCAGCGGGTAGGCACTTGGGTCTGACGAGTGATACCCACTTTAATGCCGGAAGAATTGGCCAGATAAACGATATGCGCTTGAAAGCAAAACTCTTCGCCCCAACTCGGCTCGCGGCAGGTGCCGGCGGCGTAATGGCAGGTTTCCGGTTTCATGATGCACATATCGCACTGCGCCAGTTTGATAAAGCATGGATAGCAATAACCCTGATTGAAGCTTTTGCTGCTTTTTTTGCCGCAATGCACGCAAAAAATCCGGCCGCTATAGCGCAAAGCCAGTTTTTGTCCCAAGAGTGGATTTAACGCGAGCTGTTGGTCGCCCACCGGCAGTTGATAAAGCACTGGACTGGCCAATGTGCTGGTCATTTTTTGCAGAGTGCCTAACACGCCGTTAACCTTGATTTGCTGATATGGCCGCTTATGATGACAGCGTTTTTGGTCGACTCAAAGCGGTTTTGATGGGGTGTTGCGAGTCGCTACTGGTGTGCATGTTCTCCCTGGATTCCGCTTTGCTCCATCCAGGCTGCCCAAGCCGCCAGCTGTAGCATGGATGGAGTGTAAAGGACTCCAGGTTATTCGCAGTTGGGGGCTCGCCGCAGTAACGATTTGACCTACCGGGTTTTCATTCGTTTCGCCCGGTACATGGCGTGATCGGCTTGTTTGAGTAAATCAAGACACGTTTGACCATCTCTGCGATATATGGCCGCGCCAATGCTGGCGGTGATGGCAACGCATACGCCTTCCAGCAAACAAGCTTCTGCCAGACAGGATTGTATTTTTTCAATTACGGCCGCCAGGCTCTGGTCACTGTCGATATCCCCTAATAAAATCAAAAACTCATCGCCACCATAGCGACAAGCGGTGTCTCCATACCTTAGGCAGGCTGATAAACGTGCCCCCACTTCTCGCAGCAACTGGTCGCCAGCGGCGTGACCCAACTGATCGTTGACGCTTTTGAAATCGTCCAGATCAATAAATAATAGCGCGACTGATTTCTGCTGACGGTCAGCTTGGGCCATGGCCTGCTTCATGCGGTCTAACAATAAAATTCGGTTAGGCAGTCCGGTAAGTTCGTCGTGATGCGCGCAATGCAACGCATGTTTGTAGTTCGTTTCGCTGTCTAAAAGTTGCTCTTTTAGCTTGTTCCTGGAGCGCAGCAACGAGTCGATTTGTCGCTCGGCACTGGCTAATTGCAGTTGGCTAATGGCCAAAGCGCGTTCCAGATCGACAATCTCGGCACGGGTTTGCTGAAGTTGTTGGCAATCCAAATTATCTGCACATTCCGGTACCTGACCTTGCCCGCGATGAGTCAGGATATTTGCAATTTCGACGTTGCGCATGGGGTGGTAACGAGTTATGTTGTTCATGAGTGGCTCCTCGCTACATTTAGGCCAAATGCTGAGGGTGCTGACCAACGCCAGATGCTGGTGGCTCGGACTGCAAAAGATAAAACTGGATTATCAACGTTCATGGCAATAACCTTTAAGAATTGAGTGGTTCGGCAACCCGTTATCGGGTAAGTGTCGATTTGTTAGTCTCAATTCCTGTGCCAACTGCTAACGATGCACCGGATGTTTGGCGTAAGCAATTATTATTAAAGCACTTTTTGTAAATTGCAGCAGTATGTTAAAAGGTGAGAAACAAGGATATGTGGAAAAGTGGGTGACGATATGTCGTTGATAGTACGAAATATCGTATATTTATTGGCGGGTGAAAATGTTGGCGTTTGCGGCCCTGCTTACTACCCGGTATAGCGTAAATCCAGGGTAGTAGGGCAATATCGGTGTATTTACCGAGCAGAAGGCAAAAGATTCGCTTAGGTTTTTTGTTCGATGATCAAGGTTTTTTGCAATTCTTGCGGCGGCACCGGGTGGGTCGGTTTTTGATACGCAGCCAGGATTTGCTTAACATAATTGCGGGTTTCTTGATACGGCGGGATGCCTTGATAGCGTTCTACAGCGCCTTCGCCAGCATTATAGGCGGCCAGTACCAAATCCACTTTACCTTCAAAATGCCGTAACAGCCAATGCAGATAAGCTGTGCCGCCTTTGATGTTCTGGATTGGGTTCCAGCTATCTTTAACGCCAAAACGTTCGGCAGTTTCTGGAATGAGCTGCATTAAACCCTGGGCGTTTTTACCCGACAATGCGCTGGGATTAAACGCCGATTCTGCTTGAATCACCGCCATCACCAATTGCGGGTCTATGCTGTAAACCGGGGCAATTTCCTTCACCCAGCTTTCCACCAATTGCCGGTTTGGGTTGGGTGCGGCTACCAGTTTAACTTCGGGTTCTGGCACCGGCGCTTGGCAGGCGGCGTCGTCGCTAGGTGTTACATTGCCAAAGCGGGCCAGCATTTGCTGCGCGTGATTGTCGCCATGATCGGCGGCTTGTTTAAACCAATGACTTGCCAGCGGGATGCTGCGGGTAACGCCGCGGCCATTGAAATACATAAAGCCCATGCTGTAAGCCGATTCGGCATCCCCGGCCAGAGCGGCCTTGCAATACATTTCAAACGCTTGTTTGTAATCCTGTTTAACCATGCGGCCGTGTTCAAAATCGGAGGCGGTTTGGCGGATCTGTTGCAGATTTAAGGGTGCGACTTCCTCTGCATTAACCAGGTTGGCCGCAAGGGCCAGGCATAAGGCAAGCGGTGATTGGCGTTTCAAGTTCATAAAATTCTCGTTCTGTATTACTGAGACCTGGTTTTTTGAAACCTTGTCTAAAGGATTAAACCTTAAGCTTTCAGCTATCGTATACATTGCAAGTGCTTGATCGCCCTATTGGCCGAGGTTCCGTGCAATTGCGCTAAATCGCATCTTGTAGGATGCGGGCAAACTCTTGAAATTGTTCCAGTTAGATATGTGTTGCTGTGATTGGAGCATTTTCAAGTTTTCTGCACTATACCCACTGTATTTGGTTTTTTGTATTGGCCTTATGGGCAGGGTGGGATTTGGCGAATATATCACAGGGGGCGATTAAGGTGTTGTTTTTGGGTGAGTGTGTTGGTGTCGCTGGCGCGACGGGTTATTTGAAGTCGGGTCTCGGCCCGACAGCCGAGTTACTTTTCTTTGTTTGGCCAAAGAAAAGTAACCCAAAGAAAAGCCACCCGGATGCCGCTCTAATCCTGCGCTCCGCAGCTTTTGCCGAGGGTTGCCGGAAGGGCCATCCCTGGCCCTCCGGCAACGCGCCGCATCCCTGCGGCGCCCCTAACGGGCTGATCTCGGCAAAAGCTCCGGTGCTCGGCGCGGCATACGGGAGACAACCAACCC
>CAIOHN010000047.1 GCA_903858105.1 uncultured Pseudomonadota bacterium
CCTCTCCCTCAGGGAGAGGGCTAGGGTGAGGGGATTTAGCTCAATTTCGAGTAAAAGTTTCGCCAATTCGGCATTTTTCAGAACAGCTAAACTGCTTATGCAGTTAAATCGATAAAATTCGTAATCTTGTCATAAAAATGTAAAAAATTGTCGCCATAATCCGCTAAGTATCTTGATTTGAGAGTAAAAATGAAGCGGATTGTCTTGTTAGTTTTGACCCTGTTAGCAATGCCTGGCTTGGCACAAGCCTGGTGGAACGATGACTGGGGTTATCGGAAAAAAATCACTATCGACGCACAACAGTTGCAACAAGCCAGCGTCAAGCCGGTGGCTGAAGGCTTGGTGATGGTGCGCCTGCATACGGGCAACTTTAGTTTCTTTGCCGATTTGGGCGAGAACGGTAAAGATCTGCGATTCATGGCCGGCGATGACAAAACGCCGCTAAAGTTTTATATCGAAAAAATCGATCCTTTGAATGAAATGGCCTTGATCTGGGTGAAATTACCCAAGGATATCGCCACTGCCGACGAGCCTATGTTCTGGATGTACTACGGCAATCCAAAAGCAGTAGATGGTCAGGAAGCACCGGGTATTTTCGACGTGGCTCAGGCGGTGACTTATCACTTTGAAGCCGGTCCGGTTAAAGATGCAACTGCGTATGCAAACCAGCCCGCCACAGCCACTCAAACAGTGGTCGAGGGTGGTGCAATTGGTGATGCTGCCGGCTTTAACGGCAGCCAATCGGTGCATATTGCGGCAACGCCCGGCATTCAAATGGCCGTCGAATTTGGCTGGACGGTTTCCAGCTGGGTAAAAATCGACCAAGCGCAAACCAATGGTGTGCTGTTTCAACGCGACGGCCTGATTTTATCTGTTAGAGGTCAAACCCCGGTTTTGGAAGTTAACCGCAAGGAACTGGTTAGCTCGCAGGACCTTAACATGGCTGCCTGGCAGCATCTGGCGGTTACCGGTAACAAGGATGGTTTTACCTTGTTTGTAGACGGTAAAGCTGTGGGAATATTGCCGGCCAGTGTGCCGTCTTTGTTGGGTGATATTAGCGTCGGTGCGGCAGTTGACGGCTCCCGCGGTTTCATCGGTGCTATTGATGAATTTGGTATTGCCAAAGTCGCCAGAGACCAAAACTATCTGCAGTTTGCGGCTATGATGCAGGGCCAGTCTTCGGCCTTGTTGAATTACGGCGAAGACAGTACACCCGATAGCGAAGGCGGCGACGAATCTTACTTGGTCTCTACCTTAAACAACGTCACCATCGACGGTTGGGTCATCATTGGTATTTTGGGGGTGATGTTTGTGATCAGTACCCTGGTCATGATCGTCAAAGGCATAGTCTTGGCGCGTACCAGCCGCGAAAATAAAAAGTTTGAAGAAGCCTTTAGCCGCCTGGGTGCTGCGAACATCACCAATCTGGATCATCAAGACGAAGAGGGTCAAGCCGATTTCGACGAATCGCCCTTGCTGTTGTCTTTAACCGGCAATCATGCCGCGTTTGCCGGCTCATCCATTTATCGGATTTATCACGTCGGTGTGCAGGAAATGACTAAGCGTATACCCAAGGGCGTGGGTGCGGAGGCGGCCAGTTTTGCCTTGTCGGCACAGGGTTTGAATGCGGTAAAAGCCGCTATGGATGGGGTGCTGGTGCGAGAATTGC
Source organism: uncultured Pseudomonadota bacterium (assembly GCA_903858105.1). GTDB lineage: Bacteria > Pseudomonadota > Gammaproteobacteria > Methylococcales > Methylomonadaceae > Methylomonas. Next base: position 1,670 of record CAIOHN010000047.1, read on the forward strand.
AAAAACTTAACTCGCAAATGGTGTTACTGACTATCGCTATTTCCGGTGGGCCTTTCCTGGGCTTGCTGGGTACGGTGGTCGGGGTAATGATTACTTTCGCGGCGATTGCTGCCAGTGGTGAGGTTAACGTCAACGCGATTGCACCGGGTATTGCGGCGGCGCTGGTGGCGACGGTTGCGGGCTTGGCAGTGGCGATTCCTGCGCTGTTTGGCTACAACTACCTGGGTAGCCAGATCAAGATGGTGACTGCTGACATGCATGTGTTTGTCGACGAATTCGTCGCCAAACTGGCCGAGCAGCATAGCTGAAAAAAAAAGGAAACGTAGGTCGGGTAAGGCGTTAGTCTCACCCGACACATCTAAGCTCGACCTATCGAGAATAATCAATGAAAGTTCAAGAAGAAAATGCCGCGTATGACGAAATTAACGTCACGCCAATGCTGGATTTGGCTTACGTGTTGTTGGTGGTATTTATTTTGATGACAACTGCGGCAGTGCAGGGTGTGCAAGTCAATTTGCCCAAGGCCAGTAACACGCCGAGTTTGGCCAAGCCGCAAACCAAAGCCATTACCGTAACTGCTGATGGCACACTATTTTTAGATACCTTTCCGGTAACGATGGAACAACTGGAATCGACCTTGTTGCAATACAAAGCGGCTAACCCTGAACTGCCGGTAGTGGTTAAAGGCGATGCCACAGTGCAGTATCAAAGCGTGGTGGACATTCTGGCCTTGCTGGGCAAGCTGGAAATTACCCAGGTGGGTTTGGTGACGCAAAGCCTTGTCAAATAGTGTCATTGAGTCATGTCGCAAAAGAAACATTTACGGGTCTATGTCCCGAGAATTATTGGTGGCTTGCTGGCAGCGCTGGCGATTTTTTATGTGGTTAAGGTCATCGTTGACTTTGTCGATAAAAAACCTGCTAAAAGCGAAAAAAAAATCCAGCCCGTTACCCTATTAAAACCACCGCCTCCACCGCCGCCACCACCCAAAGTGGAAAAGCCACCCGAGCCGGAAATTAAAGAAAAAATCGAACAACCGGAGCCAGAACCGGAACCCATGCCCGAATCACCGCCCGATGAAGCGCCACCGCGCGATCTGGGCCTGGATGCCGAAGGCACGGCAGGTGCAGATGGTTTTGGTCTGGCGGCGCGTAAAGGCGGCACCGGCTTATTTGGCGGCGGCACTGGCAATCCGTTTGCCTGGTACGGTGGCTTGGTCAAAAACGGCATTCTCAATATTTTGAGCAGCCACGAAGAACTGCGCCGCAAAGGTTATACCGCCATCGTTAAAGTCTGGCTGAAAGCTGACGGTTCGGTGGAGCGGGTGGAGTTAAGCAAAGGCAGCAAC
>CAIOHN010000048.1 GCA_903858105.1 uncultured Pseudomonadota bacterium
AGCTTAACGGCATCACCTGCATTTGCTACTGCGCCAGAGCAGGAGATGGAGTGGATTGTTTATGATCCGGACGCCATTGGCGAAACATTCCGTATCTTATCCATTACGGAAAACGAGGATGTAAAAGACGGATTTTATAATGTGTCTGCGGTGCAGTATGACCCGCAGAAATATGCCGAGATCGATGACCTGGCCGAGTTGGAGCCACGTCCGGAAAATCCCTATGTCGTCACGGGTGTAGTGCCGCCAACTGGCTTAATTGCAAGCGAGGGCACGTATGTCGATTTGACCGGGATACATCGGTATTTAGATTTTACGTGGACGGCCAGCAATGACAAGTTATTGCGCGGCTATCACATGGTTGTTCGATACCAAGGGGTAACGCTGGTTGATCGCGAGATTAGCGGGCAGTCTTATAGGCTCAGTAATCCATCAGTTGGCGATTATGAAATCACGCTGTCGGCGGTCAATATTGCAGGCCGCTATTCCGTGTCGATTACTATTAATCACGCGCTCAATGAGTTCTATGCGATCAGCGCGGTAAGCGTTACCAACCTATTGCTGCCGTCGCTGACTGATGATTTTGCTGGCCGGAATGCGTTTTTTATCTGGTCAACGGATGCTGATGCTGTTCTGGGGCTGTCCAATACGTTTGCACAAGGGCAGGGCGGGCAGTCGCCTTGGTTTCGTGACTTTGAAATCCGCGTTTATAGCGGTGCCACGCTGCTGCGCACCGAATATGTCACTGAAAACCAATATGCCTACACGTTTGAAAAAAACGTAGAGGATGGCGGGCCACGCCGCACATTCACAATAAAAGTAAGGGCGCGTGATTTTTACGGCAATTACTCAATCGAAGCCAGCAAAACTGCCACCAATCCAGCACCAACAGCTTACAGCAGCGTTACGCTGGCGGCTGGGCCAGAGCAGGTGTTTGTTGATTACCAGCCACCGTCTGATCCTGATTACGATTTCACTCGGATTTATGCCAGTCAAACCAGCGGATTTACGCCAGGCCCGTCTAATTTAAAAAATGAAACTCGCAACCGGGTGACTGGTTTTAAAGCGGCGGCTGGAACCTGGTATGTCAAGCTGCAGGGGGTTGATGAATTTGGCGCCACGGGCACGGTTTACTCGACTGAGGTGTCTGTCACCGTTACTGCGGGCGATGTAACGTCCGCTGTTGATGCGGCTTTGGCTGATCCTGGCCGGGCTGGTGACGTGGTGGTTGAGGCCAGTCGATTCTTGATTGTTACGCCTGGCACCACTACGCCACAAAAAGCCGTGTTTGGTGTGGGCACCATTAACGGTGTAACAACGGTTGGCATTAAAGGTGATCTTGCGCTCGATGGCACGTTGCATGGCCGCAGCATAGTGGCCGATAGCATTGCGGCGGATCGACTAAATGTATCGCAGCTGTCGGCTATCGTTGCCGACTTGGGAACAGTAACCGCTGGCACGGTAAAAACAGCTGCCGGTACAGGTTGGCGGGTAGAGCTATCCGACTCTGGATCATTCCCGATGTGGTATGGCTTTGGCACGAAATCAGCCGGAAACGGTAAGTTTTATTTAGATAATGCGGGCAATGCCTTTTTCGCTGGTGAGCTAAGCGGGGCGACTGGCACGTTTTCAGGCTCGCTGTCGGCGGCTACTGGCACGTTTGCCGGGTCATTGTCTGCGGCGACTGGATCGTTTACCGGCGACATTAGCGCAGCGACGGGCACGTTTACCGGCGGGATCGACATCAATGGCAGTGGGTTTGCTGCTCGATCTGCGGCGACGGGTGGACGGCTTGAGATGCTCAGCGGGGTCATAAAAGTTTATGACACGTCCGGTGTTCTAAGGGTAAAAATTGGGGATTTATCGCTATGAAAAAATTTAAAGTATTACTGGCTGTTCTGGCTGTTGTTTTAACCACTGCATGCTCAAGCGTTAACGAGGCTTCAAAAGAAGCCAAAGCGCTTACTAATGATGATTTATATTTTATGCATCCAGGCAATATCAATATGCTTGGAATACAAACCGGCAACACTGGACAGTACGGTTTTTAAATGTCATTTGGCCTGCAAACGCTTAACTCGTCTGGGGTTGTTGATGTCGATATATCATCAAGGCTTTGTAGGTTTGTGGGGACGTATGTGTTTTCAACAACGTTCGATGGTGTTCAGTATATTAACGTGCCAGGGCTTACTACAGATGGCACATGGTTTACAACAAATGTTGGTCGCGGTGGATCTGTTTCATTAATGGCTAATTATGTATTAGTCGAAGCGGGTACATACTACAACGGGGCTGATAGCATAACCGTGTTCAGGATGTAAAAAATGTCTCACGGATTTGTTGCTATTAATGATCAAAGTTTAATTCAGATAGATGAAAACTTTATCAATTTTCAAGTTTATTCGCATGGCGCAATAAACATTTCAGGGTATGAGCCTGCTGTATTGGTTTATCCAAAAAATGCAATAGTTTTTGTAAAGCCTACCGCTTACGACTCCAGCATCCGGTTTTTTGTCTCTGGAAACATAGAGACATCACCAACAACCCTTGCAAGTTATTTACACGCCGTCTATTCATCCGGTGCCGTGCCGGAAGCTTTTAACCCGGCGACCGCATCGCTTGAGTATTTGATTGTTGTGCCTACAAACGTGATCGGTGATGTAACTGCTGGTTATGGAATGAATGTTTACAATGGCGCAGGGAATCTGGTATTTTCATCGATAAGGCGCACTGTAAGCATTCAGCAAGTTAATACCATAACCTACAGTAGTTTTCTTGATAGCCCTCCAGCCATTTCTATATCTAAAGCGTCAAACCTTGATTGGTTGGAATTGTCGTGCCTGGCAGATGCTTTTAATTATTATTTTGATGATGGCACCGATTATTACATTGTAAACGTGGCGTCGTCCGTTGCCTTTGTATCGTCCACGTCTATCAACTTTAGAAAAGCATATATCCTGGGGTCGCCAGGGTTTATGGTTGGTGGTTACAATTTAACAAAAAATATAATACTGGCTAAATACTAATGCATTATTTATTTATTGATGAAAGCACGGGGATAATCAATTATTCCAGCATAGATTCTTCAATCGATTACACGGAAAGCCATAATGAGCATGGCTTGTTGATTTTAACTATTGAGGATAAGTCGGCATGTCTTAATATTGCTGGCAAATATTACAAAGACGGCATCATTTTAGATTTGCCTGTTAGGCCAAGTGTGCATCATGTGTGGAGATTATCAAGCGAAGCGTGGGTTGAGCCGAATAACTACCTTGATATTCTAAAAAGCGAAATATCGGCACGAGTCGATAAGCTGGCAGGCGAAACCCGCTTGAAATACATCACAACTTCACCAGGTCAAGAGGCAACGTATACAGCCAAGCTGCAAGATGCAAAGGCCTATATTGCGGATGGATACCCTACCGATTCAACGCCGTTCGTCTGGATTCATGCTGAGGCAGCTGCAACCGGCACAACCGCGCAGCAAGTAGCTGATTTGATCGTCTACACTGCCGGTCTTTGGTCGCAAGTCGGCGCGCAGATCGAGGGCGCTAGGCAGGAAGCAAAAATAAAAGGGCGTGATGCGACAACAGCGGCTGAGCTGTATGCTGCTGAGCAGGCCTTTAAAGCCGCTATGGCTGCGCTGTGATTCTGAGAGTCCTGATTATGTTTTTGCTTAGTGGGTGCACGGCTCCAGCAAGGCCCATTTGTGCGCCTGGCGGCATTGAAATTCAAAACATTCACAAGCCTGGTGCGTTTCACTGGGTAAACAACGATGATATTGACTAGCCAGGTCGGTGAGCTTGTGTTGAAAATCCTGAAAGACTACTGCCGCAGCCTACTCGATCGCTATTATATTTGGCGCAGGAATAGGCTAAGGCTGCGCTATGTCCGGGCCTATCATCAATGTGTGAAACGTGGTTTAGCGCTGCGCTAATTGTCGGGCTTAATGCGTTTTTGGCATTGGCTGCAATGCTGATCGGCCAATATTTTTGGTTGTTTTCGGCATGCTTGGTGATCGGTGTGGCGGCTGTTTTTCTGATTTTTCGGCACTAGTAGATTGCTTTATTTTGTTAGACTTGATGCAAAACAGCTCAAACAAAGCCTGGTCCATTGCCCTGTCGCCAGCTTCCCACTGCTGCCAGGCTCGGCAGGTCTTGTAGATCAATTCAGCAGCCTGGGTTTGTGTAATCCCAGCATCTAGCCGGGCTTGTTTTATTTGTTCTGGTGATGGAATTTTCATTTCTGTCCAGCCGGGCTAGAGCAGTGCTTTTGCGTTGCTTCTGACTGCGACCAGCCGTCTGCAGAACATGCTAATTTTACATCCTCTACGTACACAA
>CAIOHN010000049.1 GCA_903858105.1 uncultured Pseudomonadota bacterium
AAGGAATTGACCGGCGTTGCCCGCTATGTATCCAAACAGGATGCGCCAGCAGTGTCTGGTGTGGCGCGTTACATGGCGAAACAAGCCTTGCAATCCAAAGATTCTGTGTCAGCTAGAACCACTGGCGTAGAGAAATACTTGCGCAATCAGGCGTAATTTTAGAATTAAAAACCGACACCTTTGCTGAAAGGGTGTCGGTTTTTTTATGCCAGTTGGTTTTTATAACGAGCCAAGCGGGCGCAGGGGTAGCCGCGTTTTGAGGCCTGGATTTATACGGTCGCGAGAAAACTGTATTATCATGACATCTCAAAATCAAATTTTTGCAGGGATATTAATGTCGTCACTGTTTCGTTTTTGCCTGTTACTGTTGTTGCCAGTGCTGGCGTTGGCTGTAGAGCCAAATACTAATGAGCCGGCTGCGGTACCAGAGCCGCCAGATTTACCCGCGCGAGTACAGTCGGGTGAAGAAATGGAGCCGGACATCACCATTATCCGGAAGGGCACCGACACCATTCAGGAGTTTCGCCGCAATGGTCAGCTATACATGGTCAAAATAAAACCGCAGATTGGGCCTTCCTACTATATGTTGGATACCAATAACGACGGGGAAATGGACGTCAAGAAAAGCGACTTGGACGAAAATACCAAAATAAATGTCTGGACTTTGTTTGAATGGGATTAATTGGCTTGTTGCTTGAATAAGTCTTGCCCGGCAAATAATAAATTAGCCGGGCTGACGATAAATAACCGCTTATTCAGAGACTTTCACTAACCAGCCACCTTCAGCATCGCACTTGCTGTTTTTTGCCTTGGCTTTTACCGAAATTCTAACGATGGTGTTTTTTAAGCTGTCCGGCAGTTTGCCTTTAACCAGATAAAAAGTATCTTTGTCATCGACCTGAACCTCAACCGGTTCCTGCTTGATGCTGACGTGAATGTGGCCTGGCCCGTTGCTGCCAGAAACCATAAACGAAAATTCAGCTCCCGGTTTTACGGTGGCCAAATGTTCTGGCGTATACCGGCTTATTTTAGCGTTAATACAACCGCCCTCATCGCTGCCGCTACTGCCGCCATGGCCTCCGTGGCTTGGAGTGGATTGCGCCCAGGCTGAACTGTGGCAGCCTAAGGCTAGTAAAGCGGCAAAAAAAAGACGGATATGCATGGGTGTTTCCTCATGTTCTTTTTAGGATTGGCTTAGGATTATATGTCCTGCCGCATTAACTTTGAAGCTTAAGCGATAAACGCCGCGCCGCCAGGTTGATGTTTTGCCTGGATTTGATTACATTGGGTCAGCCGGTTTGAATTTGGCGATTAACAATAATAAAAATCAGGAGGGGATATGTTATTTCTAGCTAAGTTGTGTGGGATTTTATCGTTGGTGTGGTTTTACATGACCGCAAAAAAACACGGTGGGCCAATATTTAACTGGTCAATTATAGGCTTAATCGGTTATTGGTTGACCTGGTGGTTATCAAAAATGCTGATCGTGGTGCCTTTAGCCAATATGGTTACCAAGCATTCTGTCACCGAATTTTTGCTGACACAGTTGCCCGTGTTGTGCGCGTTGGCGGCTTGCTATCTGATAAGAAAAAAACTGATCGCCAGTTTGCCGGCTGTCGAAAAATAATTCAATGTCTAAAAATGTGCTGATTACCGGTGCTTCAAGGCGCATCGGTGCGGCTTGTGCGCGTTTTTTACACGCTGTCGACTGCAATGTGATTGTGCACTACAACAACTCCGAACTGGATGCTCTGCGTTTGACTGCAGACTTGAATGGCATCCGCGAGGATTCCGCAATCTCGATCAAGGCTGACTTGCTACAGCAAACGGAGCTTCAGCATTTGGCTGAAACGGCGCTTGCTGTGTGGGATGGCGTCGATGTGTTGATTAATAATGCGTCAGTGTTTTACCCAAGGCCAATCCAGCTAGTAACTGAACAGGATTGGGATTTGACGCTGGGCAGTAATTTAAAAGCGCCATTTTTTCTGTCCCAGGCGCTTTTGCCGTCCTTAAAAGCGAAGCGCGGATGTATAGTCAATATCGTTGATATTCACGCGGAAACCGGTTTGTTTGATTATCCGGTTTACAGTATGTCCAAAGCCGGTTTGGTGGCGATGACCCGCTGCATGGCAAAGGACATGGCGCCACAGGTTAGAGTTAATGCAGTGGCTCCGGGGGCGATTTTGTGGCCAGAGCAGGCCGGCGTTGCCACTGAGAACCAGGAGATCTTAAAAAAAATCGCCTTGCAGCGTTGCGGTGAAGTGGATGATATTGCCAAGGCAGTAAAATTTTTGATCGATGATGCCAGTTACATCACAGGACAAATACTGACAGTCGATGGTGGGCGGACGCTGTTTCGTTAAGCGACTTAAATAGCAGGTTTATCGAGTTTTGTCTGATGCGAATCCCGCTTGTCGAAATTGCGCCATAGCGCTGCGTAACTAAGCTTGCTGACCGGGTGAGTCTGGTTCGGGGCAATTTCTGCCAAGGGTTCCAGTACAAAGGCGTAGCGCTCGATTTCGTCGCGGGGGATTTGCAGGCGACCGTCGCTGATTATCTGATCGCCATACAGGATTAAATCCAGATCCAGAGTTCTGGCAGAAAATTTTTGACTTTGACTGCTGCGACCGTGGTCAACTTCGATTTGTTTTAACAGCTTGGCCACTTCTTTTGCCGATAATTCCGACTCAAACGCTACAATTAAATTGTAGAAGCTGTCGCCGACAAAGCCAACCGGTTCGCTTTCGTAAATGCTGGAAACCCTCAGCTCACCAAATGTGTCGCGCAGGGCGGCCAAACTCGAAGGAATATGGATTTCCTTGTTAATGTTGCTGCCGATGCTGATATATCCGGTAGGCATGATTTACCTTTGTCCACGTTCGATAATGATCCCGACGTCGCGCGCGCGGCTGATGGCGCCCTTTTTGTTGAGGGTGATTTTTACCCAGGGTATCGCAAATTCGCTGAGTAAAATTTTAGCTATTTCCTCAATCAGTTTTTCAACCAGATAAAACTCGCTGGCTTCGACAAAGCTGACAATCCGATCAGAAACAGTTTTATAGTCAAGCGCATAGGCGATGTCGTCGCTCTCAGCCGCTTTTTGGATATCAAAACCCATTTCGATATCCAGAATAATTTTTTGTTTGATCTTGCGTTCCCATTCATAAATACCGATCACGGTATCGATTTCAAGTCCGCCTAAAAAGATGATGTCCATCGTTACTTTCCGGTTATTATATTTCTTAAGAAGCGGCAGTATCGAGGAAATGCCGTCGCTGTACAAGTCTTGAAACGAGGTTGATTACATGATGGATTGGTTGTTGGTGCCTTTGGCCTATTTGACGGGATCGGTGTCTAGCGCGATTATTGTTTGCAGAATAATGGGCTTGGCTGATCCGCGTGAAAATGGTTCCGGAAATCCGGGAGCAACGAATGTGATGCGGATTGGCGGCAAAAAAGCGGCAGCAATTACTTTGGCCGGCGATGCGCTTAAGGGCTTATTGCCGGTTTTGTTGGCGAAGGCGCTAGGAGTCGATAGTTTAGTGCTCTCCTTAGTGGTGTTTGCGGCATTTTTGGGGCATTTGTATCCGATTTTTTTCGGATTCAAAGGCGGCAAAGGCGTGGCGACATCGTTTGGCGTAACGCTGGGCGTTGCCTGGTTGCTGGGCTTGGCGGTTTCCGGTACCTGGTTCCTGGTTTACAAGCTGGGTAAGATATCGTCGCTTGCGGCCCTGGTTGCGGCTACATTAACGCCTGTATACGCCTGGTTTATCGTGGGCGATATTAAGTTGACGGCCACATTTACCGTGATCTCGGTGATCTTGTTGTGGCGGCATAAAAGCAATATTCAGCGTTTGCTGGCCGGCCAGGAATCTTAGCCGCTGCAAAGACTGAGAAGCTGCTCCATCGGCCAGCGTGGTCTGGCAAAAATTTCCAGGTTTTGCGTTTGGCCTGCAAGCAGGCGTTGACTGCCAGCGTAGGCAATCATGGCGCCATTGTCAGTGCAAAACTCCGGGCGCGGGAAATAAATCTGCGCCGCTTCTTTTTCGACCATTTTTTGTAAATGCTGACGAATCACCAGGTTGGCGCTGACGCCGCCCGCGACCACTAAAGTTTTGAGTTGGGTTTGCTGCAATGCGCGTTTGCATTTGATGCTGAGAGTTTCAGCGACTGCGATTTGAAACGCAAACGCAATGTCGGCCTTATCTTGTGGCGATTGCTCGGTGGCATGCAGCGCGTTCATCGTAAAGGTTTTAAGGCCGCTAAAACTAAATTCCAGTCCAGGGCGATCTGTCATTGGCCGGGGGAATTTGAAGCGCTCTTGGCCTAAGCTGGCTAATTCGGCAAGTTTCGGGCCTCCGGGATACTCAAGTCCCAGCATCTTGGCGGTTTTGTCAAAGGCTTCGCCGGCGGCATCGTCTAAGGATTCGCCCAGCAAATGGTATTCGCCAATCCCGCGCACTTCAATCAGCATGGTATGGCCGCCAGAAATCAGCAAAGCCACGAACGGGAATGCGGGCGGATTGTCTTCCAGCATGGGTGCGAGTAAATGGCCTTCCATGTGATGTACACCTATGGCTGGGATTTGCCAGGCCCACGCCAGGCTCCTGGCGGTGGCGGCGCCGACCAGCAAGGCACCCATCAAGCCGGGGCCGGCGGTGTATGCAATGCCATCAATATCGCTTGGGTTAAGCTGTGCGTCGGCCACAACGGTTTTGATCAAGGGCACCAATTTGCGAATGTGGTCGCGGGAAGCGAGTTCTGGAACGACGCCGCCATACTCTTTATGAGTAGGGATTTGGCTGTATAAAGTGTGGGCAATCAAGCCCTTAGTGGTGTGATAGACCGCGACAGCGGTTTCATCACAAGAGCTTTCTATGCCTAAAACGTACATTAGTTTTTGAATAAAAGTTTTTTATGAGTATAATCGAGCGTTTTCAGTGGGCTTGATTCGCCCATGGCTCCACAAGATACTAACATAAATCGGATTATTGATAATGCCATCAGTTAAAGTTAAAGAGAACGAACATTTCGACATCGCGATTCGTCGCTTCAAACGTGCTTGTGAAAAAGCGGGCGTCTTGGCTGAAGTTCGTCGTCGCGAGTTTTATGAAAAACCAACTACCGAACGTAAACGCAAAGGTGCAGCAGCGGTTAAACGCCATTTGAAAAAATTGGCGCGTGAGCGCTATGCATTGAAAAATCTGCGTCGCGGTCGTCCACAAATTTAAGGCACACAATGGATGCGTTAAAAGAGCGTATCAGGGAAGATATGAAGGCCGCGATGAAAAGCGGCGAAAAAGCCAGGCTCGGCGTTATTCGGATGATACTTGCAGCAATCAAGCAGGTGGAAGTCGATGAGCGTATCGAATTGGGCGACGAGCGCGTGATTGTGGTGCTCGATAAAATGCTTAAACAGCGTCGTGAGTCCATCAGACAATTCCGCGACGCCAACCGCATCGATTTAGCAGAGATCGAAGAAGCAGAAATATTGGTTATTCAGGATTTTCTGCCTCAACCACTAAGCGATGCTGACATAGATGCGATGATTGCTGGCGCAGTAGCGGAAGTGGGTGCTACATCAGTAAAAGACATGGGCGGTGTCATGGCTTTGCTCAAGCCGCAAATGCAGGGCAGGGCTGACATGGCAAATGTCAGTGCAAGAATCAAGGCCTGTTTTATAGCCTAATATCTTGTCGGTAACATGTCCGGCAAGATACCTCGTCAGTTTATAGATGATCTGTTGGTGCGGGTCGATATCGTCGATTTAATCGATTCGCGCGTTCCTCTAAAAAAATCCGGCAGCAATTTCACTGCGCGCTGCCCGTTTCATACCGAAAAAACCCCTAGTTTTTCAGTCAATCGTAACAAGCAGATTTATCATTGCTTTGGCTGCGGTGTCAGTGGCAATGCCATTGGTTTCTTGATGGAGTTTAACCATCTCGGCTTTGTTGAGGCGATTGAAGATTTGGCGGCTTTTGCCGGCGTTGATGTGCCGCGAGAACTTGTAGAGAGCGGCAGTGAGTTTTCGGATAAAAAAAGTGTGTCGCATATTTATGATGTGCTGGCAGGCGTTGCCGCGTTTTACGCTGAGCAACTGCGCGGTAATATTGAGGGGCTGCAAGCGGTTGACTACTTAAAAGCTAGAGGTGTAAGCGGCGAATTGGCCAGAGATTTTTTGCTGGGTTACGCGCCTGACAAGTGGGATGCCTTATTGACGCGGTTTGGGCAGGCAGAGTTGGTTGAGGCTGGTATGCTCGTGGTCAGGGAAGACGGCAAGGTCTACGACCGTTTTCGGCGGCGGCTAATGTTTCCGATACGTGATAAGCGCAATCGGGTCGTGGGATTTGGCGGGCGAGTCCTGGATGATTCTCTGCCCAAATATCTCAACTCGCCAGAAACCGCGGTATTTTCAAAGAGTAAAGAGCTTTATGGTCTGCATGAGCTTTTGGCGCGGAATACAAAGCCTGAGCGGATATTGGTGGTTGAAGGTTATATGGATGTGATTGCCTTGGCGCAATTTGGTGTATTCAATGCGGTCGCAGCCTTGGGCACTGCTACGTCGAAGGTGCAAATCGATCTATTGTTCCGATTTACCTCCGAGTTAGTGTTTTGTTTCGACGGCGATAACGCCGGGCGACAGGCGGCTTGGAAGGCAACAGAAGCAGCTCTGCCTTGTTTGCGCGATGGCCGACAAATCAAAATCATGTTGCTGCCGCAAGGACAGGATCCTGATTCATTGGTTAGAGCCGAAGGATTATCTGGATTTGTGGAACGAATTGGATCGGCGCAGGTCTTGTCTGATTACTTTTTTGAAAATGTTGCTGGTAGCTTGGAATTGGCTACGGTTGAAGGGCGGTCGCAATTGCTGGCCGCGGCAAAGCCGGCGCTGGAAAAGGTGCCGACAGGCTTTTTTCGCGACATGATGTTCGCCAGATTGCAGGAATTAGCCGCAACGCGGATGAGTCTACCTGTTGTCGAAAAGCAGACTAGACTTAAGTCAAAAATTAATACTGGTAAATCGGGTCAGTCGCCAAGAGTGAGTCTGGCGCGCAAGGTGATAGCGTTGCTGCTGCAATACCCGCATTTGGGGTCGGTCGTTGAGCGACAGGGGTTGCGGCTTGAAGAGCTTAGTTTTGCCGGTATGGAATTGCTGGAAGATGTTTTGCAGCGCATCGCCCTTGAAAAGCCGGAAAATAGCGCCATCTTGTTAGAAGTTTATCGGGGATCTCCCCAGGAAAAAGTGGTTAAAGCTTTGGCGAGTTTGGAGTTGCAGGTGCCTGCAGGCGGCGAAGAGGCTGAGTTTTGTGGCGCATTGCAACAGCTTTGTAAGCAGGCCAAAGAAGAGTTGCTAAATCGCTTGATCGAAAAGGAAAGTCGAGAAGGTTTGATGTTTGAAGAAAAAGAGGTGTTGCGGAAGCTGTTAAAAGGCTAGTCCTAGGTGACCGCATTATATTTTGCCGTTATAATTTCCTGTTCTGCGGCGCTTGGTGCTGAAAACGTATTGTGAGTAAAGAATGAATCAAGAACAACAGCAATCTCAACTGAAACAACTGATCGCAAAAGGTAAAGCGCAGGGTTATTTGACTTATGCGGAAGTAAACGACCATTTGCCTAGCGATATTATCGATCCTGAGCAAATCGACGATATTATCAGCATGATCAATGACATGGGGATTCAGGTTTATGAGGTAGCGCCGGATGACGACGATTCCTTGATCACCTCTGATGCGGTAGTAACTGCCGACGATGATGAGGAAGTGGCCGAAGTAGCCGCTTTGGCGTCAGTGGATAGTGAGTTTGGCCGCACTACCGATCCAGTGCGTCTGTATATGCGGGAAATGGGTTCCGTAGAACTGTTGACGCGCGAAGAAGAGCTAAAAATTGCCAAGCGCATCGAAGAAGGTCAGCGCCAGGTTGTGGGTGCAATTGCGCGTTCAGGATTCATTGTCGAGTCGTTTATCGACGCCTTTGATTCCGTGCAAGTAGAAGATTCCGGTGTGCGTCTTAATGACTTGGTGTTAGGTTTTGTCGATCTGACCGAGGTCGAGGAAATTGAAGTTGCCGGTATTGAGATCGAAGAGCCTGCCGAGGATGCGGAAGAAGAAAGCAAAACCGTCGATTATGAAGAGGTTAAGGTAAAAGTCGATCTTTTACGGAAAACCTTGAAAGCAGCGACAACAGCCGTCAAAAAGAACGGCTATGGACACGAAAAGACTGAGAAGTTGTTTGATTCGCTAGACGAAATATTTTGCGAATTTAAATGGACGCCACAATATTTGAAGAAAATGGTGTCTGTCTCCGAAGAGTTGATTGCGGCTATTCGCGAGGAAGAGCGGACGATACTTGATATTTGCGTTAAAAAGGCCAAAGTGCCGCGCAAAGACTTTATCAACGCATTCTCGGAGAATGAAACCAATCCGGAATGGCTTGATCAGTACATTGCCAGTCACCCCAATTTTGCAGCAGTATTTGCCGACTATCGCGACAAGATTAAGTCTGCACAGCAACGGTTGGCAGGGATCGAGTCGCGTTATGGCTTGAGTATTGGCGCTCTAAAAGGCATTTGCCGGCATATTTCATTAGGCGAAGCCAAAGCCAGACGTGCCAAAAAAGAAATGATCGAGGCTAACCTGCGTTTGGTGATTTCGATAGCTAAAAAATATACCAATCGTGGTCTGCAATTCCTGGATTTGATTCAGGAAGGTAACATCGGTTTAATGAAAGCCGTGGATAAGTTTGAATATCGCCGCGGTTACAAATTTTCTACCTATGCTACCTGGTGGATTCGTCAGGCTATTACGCGATCCATCGCCGATCAGGCCAGAACTATTCGTATCCCTGTGCATATGATCGAGACTATCAACAAGCTGAATCGCGTCTCCAGACAGATTCTGCAAGAGTTGGGTCGTGAGGCAACGCCGGAAGAATTGGCCGAGCGGATGGAAATGCCGGAAGACAAAATCCGTAAGGTGTTGAAGATTGCCAAAGAGCCAATTTCGATGGAAACACCGATTGGCGACGACGAAGATTCGCATTTGGGTGATTTTATCGAAGATTCTAAGATGCTATCGCCTGTCGAATCTGCTACAATCGCCGGTCTTCGAGAGTCCACGCAAAATGTTTTGGCAGGACTAACGGCCAGAGAAGCTAAAGTGCTCAGAATGCGTTTCGGTATCAACATGAACACCGATCACACGCTGGAAGAAGTTGGCAAACAGTTCGACGTTACCCGCGAGCGGATTCGTCAAATTGAAGCCAAAGCCTTGCGTAAGTTAAGGCATCCGTCCAGATCCGAGCAGTTGAGATGTTTTCTTGATGGCGAATAAAGCGTCTACAACACGCTAATTTATATATGCGGGCCCTTAGCTCAGTTGGTTAGAGCTTCCGACTCATAATCGGCAGGTCGTAGGTTCAAGTCCTACAGTGCCCACCACAGATACCAGGCCGTTTGCGCGGCCTTTTTTTATATGCGCAAGTTTTCATTTTGGCGAGGGTTTAACCGTGAATAAAAACTACCTTTTTACATCAGAGTCTGTTTCGGAAGGTCATCCCGATAAAGTTGCTGATCAGATTTCCGATGCTGTTGTTGACGCACTGTTGGCGCAAGACCCACGTTCCAGAGTAGCTTGCGAGACTATGGTAAAAACCGGTATGGTCATATTGGCTGGCGAAATCACCACCAATGCCTGGGTTGATACCGAAGAATTGGTTAGAAAAGTAGTCTGTGAAATCGGCTATGATCATGGTGACATTGGCTTCGACGGCAATAGCTGCGCTGTATTGAACGCGATTGGTAAACAATCATCCGACATTGCGATGGGTGTTGACGAGTCTGACGACCATGAGCAAGGCGCCGGTGACCAAGGCTTGATGTTCGGTTATGCCAGCAACGAAACCGACGTGTTGATGCCTGCCCCCATTACCTACGCGCATCGCTTGGTAGAAAGGCAAGCGCAGATCCGTAAAAATAAAACCCTGCCTTGGTTGCGTCCGGATGCTAAAAGCCAGGTGACTTTCCGTTACGAAAATAACAAGCCGGTCGCTATTGATGCGGTGGTGTTGTCTACACAGCATTCGCCCGAAATCGGCGGTAAATTGCTTGAAGAAGCGGTCATGGATGAAATCATCCTGCCGACCTTACCTAAAGAATGGCTGCACAAAGATACTAAATTTTTTATCAATCCTACAGGTCAGTTCATTATTGGTGGGCCAGTCGGTGACTGCGGCTTGACTGGTCGTAAAATCATCGTGGATACCTACGGCGGCATGGCCCGTCACGGCGGCGGCGCGTTTTCCGGTAAAGATCCATCAAAAGTTGACAGATCGGCTGCCTACATGGGTCGCTATGTGGCAAAAAATATCGTGGCGGCTGGTTTGGCCGAGCGGTGCGAAATTCAAATTTCTTACGCGATTGGTGTGGCTGAGCCGACATCCATCACTATCGAAACATTCGGTACTGGCAAAATCGCAGAAGAACGTTTGGTGCAAATCGTGCGCGAACATTTCGATTTAAGACCTAAAGGTCTGATTGCTCAACTTGATTTGTTGAAGCCAATTTATCGTCCAACTGCGGCTTATGGCCATTTTGGTCGCAACGAAGCCAGCTTTACCTGGGAAAAAACCGATAAAGCTGAAGCATTAAAAGCTGCTGCCGGCATTTAACTTAAAACAGGAATTAAAATGAGCCAAGCCGATTATAAAGTTGCCGATTTAGCCCTGGCCGAATGGGGTCGTAAAGAAATCAATATTGCCGAAACTGAAATGCCGGGTCTGATGGCCTTGCGTGCCGAGTTTGGCGCACAACAACCCTTGAAGGGCGCGCGGATTGCCGGTTGTTTGCACATGACCATCCAGACAGCTGTTTTGATCGAAACACTGACTGCATTGGGTGCAGAGGTGCGTTGGTCGTCTTGCAATATCTTCTCTACTCAGGATCACGCGGCTGCCGCAATCGCCGCTGCGGGTATTCCAGTATTTGCCTGGAAAGGCGAAACCGAAGAAGAAGCTGAATGGTGTATTGAACAAACCATCATCGGCACCGACGGCTGGCGCCCAAACATGATTCTGGACGATGGTGGCGACCTGACCACCATGATGCACCAAAAATTCCCTGAATTGATGGCTGATGTCAAAGGCTTGTCGGAAGAAACCACTACGGGTGTTTTGCGTTTGACCGAAATGGTTGCCAAAGGTACTTTGAAAGTACCAGCTTTCAACGTCAATGATTCTGTCACCAAATCTAAATTCGACAACCTCTACGGGTGCCGTGAATCGCTGGTCGACGGAATCAAACGCGCCACCGACGTCATGGTTGCTGGCAAGATTGCTGTGGTTTGCGGTTATGGCGATGTGGGTAAAGGTTGCGCGCAATCCTTGCGTGGCCTGGGTGCTACCGTTTTGATTACCGAAATCGACCCGATCTGTGCATTGCAGGCGGCGATGGAAGGCTACCGCGTGGTCACCATGGATGAAGCAGCGGCGATTGCCAACATCTTCGTGACGGCTACTGGCAACGTGGGTGTAATCACCCACGAGCATATGAAAGCGATGCGCGATCAAGCGATTATCTGCAACATTGGCCACTTCGATTCTGAAATCGACATTGCCTCTTTGCGTCATTACACTTGGGGCAACATCAAGCCGCAGGTTGATCATGTGATTTTCCCTGATGGCAAACGGATCATCGTGTTAGCCGAAGGCCGTTTGGTCAATTTAGGCTGCGCCACCGGTCACCCAAGCTTTGTAATGTCCAACTCGTTCTGCAACCAGGTATTGGCTCAGTTGGAGTTGTGGAGC
Organism: uncultured Pseudomonadota bacterium; assembly: GCA_903858105.1. Taxonomy (GTDB): domain Bacteria; phylum Pseudomonadota; class Gammaproteobacteria; order Methylococcales; family Methylomonadaceae; genus Methylomonas. Next base: position 11,800 of record CAIOHN010000049.1, read on the forward strand.
AACGCAGCAAGTTACGAAAACAAAGTATACGTATTGCCGAAAAAACTCGACGAAAAAGTCGCGCGTTCACATTTGGCGCAGATCGGTGTAAAACTGACCGAGTTGACCAAAGAACAGGCGGCGTATATCAATGTGCCGGTCGAAGGCCCGTACAAACCGGATCATTATCGCTACTAAGCTTCGATCAATCCGACGAAAAGGGGCGCAAGCCCCTTTTTTATGTAAGCTATGAATAATCAAACCATCGTTCAACGCGACCTTTCTGTGCTCTGGCATCCTTGTAGCCAGATGAAAGACTACGATCCGCGGTCTACCGATCCAGACGCGCTAACATTGATACCCATTAAATCGGGGCAGGGCGTTTGGCTGGAAGATTTTGACGGTAATCGTTACCTGGACGCCATTAGTTCCTGGTGGGTCAATCTATTCGGCCACGCCAATCCCATCATCAATCAGGCGCTTAAAGCCCAACTCGAAACCCTGGAGCATGTGATTCTTGGCGGCTTCACTCATCAGGCGGCCGTCGAGTTAGCAGAAAAGTTGGTGGAAATTACGCCAGATGGCTTGAACAAATGCTTCTATGCCGACAATGGCTCATCCGCTATCGAAGTAGCCTTGAAGATGAGCTTTCATTATTGGCGTAATCTGGGGCAAACCCAAAAAACCAAATTCATTACCCTCGAAAACAGCTACCACGGTGAAACCCTGGGGGCACTGGCGGTTGGCAATGTTGCGCTGTACAAGGAAACCTACGCGCCCTTGCTGATGGACGTGATTAGCGTACCTAGTCCAGATTGCTTCTTCCGGGACGCGGATGAAAGTTGGGAAGCCTATTCCATTCGCCGCTTTGCGGATATGGAACAGACCTTGGCCCGGCACGCCGAGTCAGTGTGCGCCGTTATCGTCGAGCCTTTGGTGCAATGTGCCGGCAATATGCGCATGTATAATCCGGTGTATTTGCAAATGCTGCGCGCAGCCTGTGATAAATATCAGGTGCATTTGATCGCGGACGAAATTGCGGTAGGCTTTGGACGTAGCGGTACGCTGTTTGCCTGTGAGCAAGCGGCGATCAGTCCTGATTTTATGTGCTTGTCCAAAGGCCTGACGGGTGGCTATTTGCCTTTATCGGCCGTGATGACCACCGACAGTGTTTATCAGGCTTTTTACGACGATTACCAAAACCTCACAGCATTTTTACATTCGCATAGTTATACCGGCAATGCCTTGGGCTGCCGGGCCGCGCTGGCTACTATCGAAATTTTCCAAACCCAGCACGTGCTCGAACGCAATCGGCAACTGGCCTTAGCTATGGCTAAGGCTACAGAACGGTTTAAAGAGCATCCGCATGTCGCTGAAGTGCGACAAACCGGCATGATCGTTGCGATAGAACTGGTTAAGAATAAGCAAACCCGAGAAGCCTTTCCCTGGCAGCAACGGCGCGGCTTAAAAGTCTATCGATATGCCTTGAGTCGCGGTGTATTATTGCGGCCTTTGGGTAATGTGATTTATTTTATGCCGCCTTATGTCATTACTGAGCAGGAGATACAACTGATGGCTGATGTGGCCTGGCAAGGCATTCAACTGGCGGTGCAAGACTGATGCGGGTGTCTCGTTTATACGTTGCAGCTGCATTGAATGTGGGCGGTCGTCTGGAATTGGACGAAGCTGCCGCGCATTATGTGCGCAGTGTATTGCGTTTAAAGCAAGATCAGCAGATCGTATTGTTTAATGGTCAAGGCGGCGAATATCTTGCTCGCTTTAGTGAGGTCAGTCGCAAGACGGTACGGGTCGAAATCGAGCAGTTTATTGATCGGGATGTGGAATCGCCGATGCAGATAAATTTGGGCTTGGGAATTTCCCGCGGCGACCGGATGGATTGGGCGGTGCAAAAAGCCGTGGAATTGGGCGTTACCCAGCTAACGCCTTTGGTAACCGAGCGCTGCGTGATTAAATTCAGCGATGATAAAAAACAGCAGCGTCTGCAGCATTGGCAACACATCGTGCAGCATGCGGCCGAACAATCGGGCAGAACCTGTTTGCCGGCACTCACTGAAATTGCCACGCTGCCGAATTGGGTTGCCGGTCAGCAGGGCTTTCGTGTTTTTCTCGATCCTTACGCCGACCAAACCTTGGCTGATTTAGTGCCAGAAAATCAGCAGATTACCTTGTTGTCTGGTCCAGAAGGTGGCTTTAGCGAGCAAGAGCGACAAATCGCCAAGGCCGCCGGTTTTGTGCCGGTGCGGATGGGCGCGCGGATATTACGCACCGAAACGGCGGTACTGTCGGCATTGACTGCCGTGCAAACTCTGTGGGGTGATTTTCGCTAATGCGCTTACTAGTCTTAGCAACGTTGCCGATGGCATTATTGCTATTTTTGGCGTTGGTCGCCAGCCTGTTAGGGTACGGCATGCTGATTATTGCCGGCGATGTGTTGCCATTGGCCAAACTCATCAGCAAACTCACACTAATATTGTTATTGATCAGTATTTTTCCGCTAAAACGCTATTTGCAACTCAGTTGGCTTGATTTTGGCTTTGCTCCCAAAGCCCAATTTTTTAAACAGTTTGCTCAAGGTCTCGGCTTAGGGGTGGTGACGCTATTGCCGGTTCTGGTCACGCTGTATGGGCTTGATGTACATGTATGGGATGAAACCCGTAGCTGGAGCATTGGCAAGGTTGCAGAAAAAGTCGGCTTGGGACTATTTTTTGCGATGCTGATTGGCTTGGGTGAAGAATTGCTGTTTCGCGGTCTGTTATTGACAAGCTTGCGCAGAAAAATGCCTTTAGTGGCGGCCATAGCCATAAGCTCACTTTATTACGCTGCGCTGCACTTTCTTAAAAGTAAATCGCACATCGCTTTTGCCGACATAAGCTCAAGTAGCGGCTTACGCTTGATGGTAGAGGCTTTTGCCAACTGGTTGAACCCGGAAATACTCAGCGCCTTGGTGGCCCTATTTGTGGTGGGTGTGTTTTTGGCGGCAGTTAGAACCCAGATACCGCAAAGTATAGGGCTTTGCATGGGCTGTCATGCCGGCTGGGTTTGGCTTATCAAGGTCAGTAAGGATTTATTCAACGTCAATCCGCAATCCGATTACCTGTTTTTGGTTAGTGACTACGATGGCGTGATTGGGCCTTTTGTGAGTGTTTGGTTGGCGCTGGCCTTGCTGGTTTTTTATGCTTGGCCCAAGTCTAAGGCTGACATGGGCTATGGTTCGGTGGCTTGAAAAAATGATTGCAAGATGCCCCAGTGTTTTGCAATATTCTTCTATCTTTTTTAGTGTATCAGCAGAGGACAAAACTATGTGTAAAACCAGGCTAAATCATCCCGTTTTTTTCTTGGCTTTAGTGGCGGCGGGGTGCGCTAGCGAACCGGCAGCACCACCTAAAGCAGCGGCGGATAAAATTTTGTCAGGTGAACAAATGTTGCGTGATAGCCAAGGTATTGCTCAGTTGGGTAGTCGTTGGCAGGACGGTAAACAGATGGTCGAGCGGGGGCAGGTCATGCAACGTGAAGGACAGCAAAAAATTGACGAGGGTCGCAATTTGATCGAGGAAGGCCAAAAAGTCATGCGTGAGAGCGAAGAAGGCTATAAAAACATTAAGCAATAATCCGCCGAAATTGGAGCAGGTATTAAAATTTAGTGAACTGACTCTCGGTCAAATGTCTTGCACAGTGGGGGATATGAGGGCCAGTTTAAGAGAGCAGGTGATGTCAGCAGCCTGGTATGCTGGCTTGAGCTCGATAGAATAAACTTATGCTGCGCTGCCGTTTTGCTTTTTAATATTCTGGGTTAATAAAGTTAAATGCGGTCGCGATTTTCTGATGCTGGCTTGATAAATTTCCAAACATTCTAGTTGGGTGTTGGAACACAAGGCGCAAACCGTAGTATTTTTTAGAAAACGCAGCTCGTCCGTCGGGATTTGATCCCCACACCTGGAGCAGAAGCTTGCCTGCTTAGCCTTGGATTTCATGTTTTCCCCCTCGTTGTTTTAATTGTTGTCGAGGATAAACGCAATTTTTGGCGCCGTCTGTTCGGCTGCCGTCATTTTTCAACTCGATTCCGCTTAGACATTGTGACAGTATCCTAAGTTTTTAAATTAACATATTGTTTATATAGATTATCCAAGCTCTATCGATCCCATAGCAAGCTTTTTCGTACGCGGCAATAAAAAAAATTAATGCTCTGCTAAAGGATTCGTTAATGATTTGACTGTGTGCATGATCGCTCGTTAAATCAGCCTGACAGAAACAAAAAGCTGGATAAAATTATGCTGTTATTACCGTGGATTAAGAGGGTTAGATCTATTTGTCGCTGCGCTGTCCAGCAGGGCTTCGCCGGTTAGGTTAAGGTTCATCATGCCAAGTAATGCGCAGTAAATCTGGCGGGATGTAATATTTTTGTTTTTTGCAAAAAATACGCGTTATTTTTCAAATTTTTTCTTCACTAAAATTTGAAATGAGCGCTATTATTTATTGAAAACATTAGAAGAATATTTGGCGTATTTTTGCGAAACATTCTCCACGTCGATCAACGTTGAATTAATATCAGACCAAAATGAATCGTCTCTTGCTGCGTTTACCTCTTCCGTTACTTGCCCTGGTTTTGCTCAATGCTTGTAGCAGTAGCTCACCTGTAAAGCGTGAGAAGATCGCCACAGTCAGGCCGAATATTGTCCTGCAGCGGCCGACGTATCCACAGCAACCGACACAGACACCGTATAAACCCACATTTTATGCTGGCACTTTTCCAAAGCCAGCCGCACTGGAGCCAGCGGTGGATTTTTGGCGCAAAACGTATGGCGTTTGGCAGCGTTCCGAGGTTGCGTTTCACGATGATCGATATATGGATATAGTGTACGAAGTGATGACTTTGCCAGGGTATGTAGCGGAAGGCCTGACGCCTGATCAAAAGGACGTGGTCAGCCAACGACGTGAATACTGGAAATCGCAGTTGGCAGGACTGGAAAGCAAAATTCGCTATGGCGCGGCCTTGAATGCCAGCGACAAGCAATTGATCGCCAAGCTTGAGAGCAATGGCCGGACTTTAACCAGCATATTGCCCGGCGCTAACGATAGATTGCGTTCGCAACGCGGCACCCGCGAACGCTTTAAACGCGGCTTGGAAATCAGCGGTCGTTACGACCTGCAGTTTAGAAAAACTTTCCGCGATGCCGGATTGCCGGAAGATTTGGCCTATTTGCCGCATGTGGAATCCTCGTTTCAACCAGGTGCCAAATCCTCGGCTGGCGCGGTGGGGATGTGGCAATTTACCAAAGCTGCCGCCAAAACCTTTATGCCGGGTGGCGATAGCGTAGATCAGCGTTTCGATCCTTTTGTTTCTGCCAATGGAGCCGCGCGTTATCTGAGTTATGCTTACGGCAAATTAGGCGATTGGCCGGCGGCGCTGACGTCTTACAATCATGGTATAGGTGGGATGAAGCGCGCGCAAAATCAGGTCGGACACGATTTTGTACACATCGTCGAAACCTATGACGGGCCGGCATTTGGTTTTGCGTCTCGCAACTACTACGCGCAATTCCTGGCGGCGCGCGAGATTGCCTCAAATCCTGAGCAATTCTTTCGGGAAGGCGTCCGCTACGAAACCCCGCTGGCTCCCGGTCAATACTTAGCGGTGGAATAACCAAGCGCTTCAGTAATTTTTCGATTTAGACAGGGCCGTTGCTGGCTCGTATCAATTTCAGGTTTGCAAGGCTGCACAAATCAGTGCAGTCTGCTGACCGTATCGCCGCAGCAAAACAGCAGCAGACTTCGCGAGTAGTTGCAATGACTGTTCAGCTATTTCGGCTGAAAGCAGAGTGCTGAAACCAGCAGACACTTAGGATTATCGTGCTGTTCGATACGACTTTGACCTGACAGGCCAATTCAGCCTCCACAAGCTGTACTATACTCTGCGCACATAATTGCCAAGATAAGACCATAGTGGCTAAAACTGTCCAAATGCTGCTGATGTACTACTCTTGGTTTATCCAAGCCAGATTCGGCTTGCACTCCGGCGACAACGCTGTTGGTGGATTGAAGCTGCAAATGCGTGATGGAGCCGGCAAAAAAATCCCACGTGTGCTAAGCCCTATCCTCCGTCCTGCAGATTATACAAAATAGGTATGCTGCCGAAATGCGTTTGCAATAGTTTGCAAACTGGTTACTGCTACTTTAAAGAGTTGCCAAACCATAACCCACTAATCAAGGACGTTTATATGCCTAAAAAATTACTCATGCTTTTGAGCCTATTATGCGGTGCCAGCGTTCATGCCATGCCGCCTGCAGATCCGACTCGACTGGATGAGGTCGCGGAACGCGGCAGCCATGTAATGCCGTTTGCTTTGGAAAAAACCCTGCACATTTTCAATAAAACCCCAACGGGCGGTATCCAGCAAGTGATTGCCAAAGACGCCACTGACAGCGAACAAATTAGCCTGATTCGCCGCCATTTGGCGCATATCGCTGCGCGTTTTGCTGAAGGCGATTTTTCAGGGCCGCAGAGTATTCACGGTAATGACATGCCGGGCGTTAAAGAGCTCAGTACGGCAAAGGGGCAGAGCAGTTTTATTTATCGGGACTTACCGAATGGCGCGGAAATTGAGTTTAGGGCAGACAATCAGCAACTGATCGATGCCGTCCACCGTTACTTTGACGCACAACTCAGCGATCATGCCCGCCACGCATTGCCTGGCGAGCATGACCTGCATCATGGCCACCATCCATAGCTTTACAAAAACTCGCTATGTTTGATTATGAAAGCATACGGCTGATCTGGTGGGTGTTAATCGGTATTATTGCAATCGCTTTTGCACTGACAGAGGGATTTGATTTTGGCGTTTGCACCTTACTGCCGTTTATTGGCAGAACGGAATTGGAGCGCCGGGTACTTATTAATACTGTCGGAGCGACCTGGGAAGGTAGTCAGGTTTGGTTGGTGTTGTTAGGCGGAGCGATTTTCGCTGTCTGGCCGCCGGTTTACGCCACGCTGTTTTCTGGCTTATATGTGGCCATGCTATTGGTGCTGTTCGCATTATTCTTTAGGCCCGTCGGTTTTGATTATCGCAGCAAGATCGACGATCCGCGCTGGCGCAGCACCTGGGATTGGTGTCTGTTTTTAGGCGGTACTTTACCGCCAGTGTTGCTGGGGGTGTTAGTTGGCAATCTGATTTTGGGTTTGCCGTTTCATCTGGATCGCGACTTACGCGCGTTTTACACCGGTTCGTTTGCTGATTTGCTAAGTCCATTTGCCTTATTGTGTGGCGTCAGCGGATTGTTGCTAACCACCTTTCATGGCGCGCTGTTTTTGAAGTGGCGTAGTGAGGCAACCATTCATAACCGGGCGGTACTGGCAGTTGAAATTCTTGCGCCACTGTTATTTACGGCTATCACGGCAGTGACTCTATGGGTTTTTCTAGGTATCGAGCGGCCAGAGATCACGCTCATGCCCGCCACTGATGCGCCATCCAATCCGTTACGTAAAGCCGTGATGGGCCATGGCGCGAGTTGGTGGCGGCATTTTATGGCGTATCCCTGGATGTGGCTGGCACCGCTTGCCGCGTTTGTGGGTATGGGCTTGGCGTGGTTGTTGGGCAAGGGTGAGTCGCGACGGGCAGCATTTATGTTCAACTGCCTGGGGATTGCCGGCGTGGCGCTTACGGTCGGGTTTGGATTGTTTCCATTTTTGTTGATTTCTTCCAGCCATCCCGGTTCCAGTTTAACGTTGTGGGACTCTAGCGCCAGTCACAACACACTGTTATTGACGTTCTGGATCACGATCTTCTTTCTACCGATAGTGTTGTTGTACACCCGTTGGGTTTACAAAATTATCTGGGGTAGCGTCACTGAAGCTGCTGTATTAAAAGACACGCACACACTTTATTGATGACACGGACAGATTTATTCCGGTTTACGATTTAACCATGCCGCGTTAGGCTGCCAACCTTTTACCCACGCCGCTAGCTCGTTGGCGGGCATTGGCCGCGCAATGCCATACCCCTGGGCATTATCGCAACCCAATTTCAGCAGTAGTACGCCATGTTCCTCGGTTTCCACTCCTTCGGCGATTACCGCTCGGTTAAAAGCTGCCGTTAGATTAATGATGCCTGCAACAATAGCCAGATCGTCGGGGTCTCCCAGTATGTCGCGGATGAACGATTGATCGATTTTCAAGGTTTCCGCGGGCAAGGCTTTCAGGTAAGTTAGAGACGAATAGCCGGTGCCGAAATCATCGAGGGCAAAACTGACACCCAGTTCTTGGCAGTCTTTCATTACCACTGTTACCCGGCTGATGTCTTCAAGTGCAGCGGTTTCCAGAATCTCCAGCTCCAGGCAGCCGCGACGCAACTGCGGATGGTTTGCAAATCCAGATTTTAAGCTGTCGACAAAGTCATGGTGCAGCAAGTGCCTGGGGGCGATATTGATGCTGATGACTATATCCAGGCCCATTTGTTGCCAGTTTTGCAGATGATCGAGCGCGCGGGATAACACCCATTTGCCCAGAGCAATCACCAAATCGGTGCCTTCTATATCTGGTAAAAATGCCAAAGGCGGCAGCAGGCCGCGCTTTGGATGTTGCCAACGGATCAAGGCTTCTGCGCCCAATACCTTGCCCTGGCGCATGTTTACCTTGGGTTGAAAATACAGCTCAAACTCGTCATTGACCAATGCCGCTTCAATTTCCGACAAAGTTTCGCTGCGTATCAGTGCGATTCTATCCAGTTCCTGATCAAATAAGTGGTAGCGATTTTTGCCGCGCTGTTTGGCGATATACATAGCCTGATCAGCATGCCGTAACAAGGTATCGGCATCGGCTAAATCGTTTGGGTATAAGGTAAGGCCCAGGCTGGCAGAAACGGACACTAAATTTTCGGCGATAAGCAAGGGCTCGGCTACTCTGCGCAGCATACGTTCCAGTACCACCTCGCATTCACGAACGTCGTTAAAATCAAGCAGCAGCAAGACAAACTCGTCGCCACCAATACGCGCCACGGTATCACCGGCTCGCAGGCATTCGCGGATGCGTTGGGATACTTCGATCAGTAACAGATCGCCCACTTCGTGACCAAATTGGTCGTTGACCGGCTTAAATCCATCCAGGTCCAGGTAGCAAACCGCCATATGGTTGCGGGCGCGACGGGTGTGGGCAATAGCTTGCGCTAATCTATCCGCTAGCAATACTCGATTGGGAATGCCGGTCAATGGATCGAAATGGGCAATCCGTTCCAAATCGAATTCGTGATTTTTTAGCGGAGTAATATCGGCGGACATGCCGATGTAATGATGGATCTGGCCCTGCTCGTCGCGCACCACGGAAATCGAGGTCAGCGCGGCATAGACTTCGCCATTTTTAGTGCGGTTCCAAAGTTCGCCGTTCCAATGATCGTAAACGCTCAGCGATTGCCACATTGCCTTATAAAATTCAGCCGATTGCCGCCCGGATTTCAGCATTTTGGGGTTATTGCCCAACACCTCTTCCCGCGAATAACCGGTTATGCGACTAAACGCAGCATTGACGTCAATAATGCAATTATTGGCGTCGGTAATAACCACGCTATCGTGGGTATGAGCAAACACACTGGCAGCCAAACGCTGGTCAGCTTCCCGGCGTTGCAGTTCCCGCCTTAAGTGCTCTCGCTCCAGCAGGTTGTGGATACGTAAGCGGGCAATTTCGATGCTAATCGGTTTAGTCAGGTAATCGGCTGCTCCCAGCATCAAGCCTTGTGCCTCGGCTTCTATCTCGGTCAATGCGGTAACAAATACGATGGGTACATCGCGCAATGTTGGAATAGACTTTAAGCGGCGACAGGTTTCGTAGCCGTCCAGGTCTGGCATCATAATGTCTAGCAAAATTAGATCTGGTGGATCATCCTGAGCCAATTCCAGACCCTTCGCACCAGAGGTAGCGATTTGAATTTGATAGTCGTCTTGCAAGGCCAATCCTAACAAAGCCAGGTTTGCCGGCATATCGTCTATGGCAAGAATTCGTAAGGATTTGCTGTTCATCTGGCTGGTCCCTCACCCCAATTTAAGGCTAAACGCAATTGCTTTAATTGCGCGCGGGCCTGTTCAAATTTCATTTCGGTAATCATTTGCCCAACCCCAACAAAACGCGACGCCAAGTCACTGTTTTCCAGTAGATTTTGCAGTTGCTTGAACTGATTAATGGCTTGGAACATATTTTTTGCTAGTAAGTTGTCAAGTTCCTCTATCGCCACGCCAATGGCTGGATTCTCAAGCAGGCGGGCGGATTCATCCGGCCTACTGTCCGCGGTTGACTGTGGGGGGGCGCTTTGCGGTGCATTAGGGGCGAGGGCGCCAAGGGATTCATCGCTGATTGTCGTGTTAGTTTCCGAATGCGTGGTGGAGCGTAGGGTTTTAGTGTCATGCAGCATATCGCTGCGGATTTTGAACCAAAAGCGTGCGCCCTGTCCCGACGCGCTGCTTACGCCAGCTTCGCCCTGCATAAGCTCGGCAAATCGCTGCACAATCGACAAGCCCAGGCCGGTGCCGGCATAACGGCGGGTCGAACTGCCATCGATTTGGGTGAAGGGTTTGAATAACAGGTTTTGCTTGTCGGTAGCGATACCGATGCCCGAATCGCTTACCGAAAACTCCAGTTCGGCTTGCCGATTTGCGCGGCTTAGTTCGCGGGCTTGAACCAGGATGCTGCCTTGATCGGTAAATTTAATAGCATTGCTGATCAGGTTGGAGAGCATTTGCCTAACTCTCACTTGATCAAGTAGATAGCGCATATCCTCAGGGCCGATCCATTCCGTGACTATCTGCAAATGCTTTTGATGTGCGCTTTCCGTAAATAGCGATTTTACTTCGTTAATGATCTGCTTTGGTTTAACCGCCGAATAGACCAGTTCCAGTCGATTGGCTTCGATCTTGGACAGATCAAGCACATCGTTCAGCAGGGTTAGCAAAGTTTGTCCAGAGGCTAAAATCGTTTGGGCGCATTCTTTGTGCCTGTCGGGATCGCAATTGGGCATGTTCAGCAATTGCGCCATTCCCAAAATGCCGTTCAAAGGTGTGCGGATTTCATGCGACATGGTGGCCAGAAAATTACTTTTGGCTTGATTGGCAGTCTCGGCGATACGGGTTTTGATTTCATTGCTTAAAATCAGCGCCATGTGCGAGAAAAACGGTGCCAAGTAATCGCGCATTTGCGCCGAGCCCAGCATGTCGGTCATTTTGATAACACCGATCAGTTCCTTGCCAACCAGCAAAGGCATTACCCAGGTGCAGGCTATGGCCGGGGTGACGCCGCGCAGCAGGGTGTGCTGTGAATCGGATTTTTGTTCGATAAAGCGGCGATTTTGGAAAACCTCGCTAACCAAGGTATCGTCGATTTTTTCAACTACCCGGCGTTCGCCGAATAAATTGGCAAAATGTATTTCGCCTTCATCCAGATAATAAATCTCCACATTGCTGCCGCCCAAGGAGCCGCATAAGGCGGACATCAGACTTTCGAGCAAGCTTTCCACGCCGGCGATGGGGTTGAGTAACTCGACCATGTGTAGAATCAGGTACAGATTAGCTTTTTCTTCCGAAAGCTTGCGAGCCCTCGCCTCCAGATCGGCGACGCGGTTTTGCAGTTGCTGATAAGAAGGCGCTTGCTTCACTGATCTGCCGCAAGCCGGCGTTGAATGGCATCTGCCAAGACTGATTCAAGATGTTCCAGACTGACATCCATCCATTCCAGCGGCAAGTCGACAAAGCGCGCAGCGGCTTCAGCGGCTTTACTAAAATCACCGTTACAAGGTGTCCTGAGTGCCAGGATGTATTTATGGCTGCTGTGAAATATCTCGCGTATCACGATCATATTGGCACCAAAACAGGCCGTGATCATCGGCTCCCAGGTTTGCGCCCAGTCTTCCAGCAGAAAATACGCGCCTTTTTCCAGCTCCTGCATGAATAACTCGTAGCCCAACAACATCACAATGCAGTTTTGGCCGTGGGTGCGGCAGGTTTGGTGTCCTTGCAGATATTTTTCCATCAGCGGATGGCAACTGCCATAAAACACTACGGTTTTTTCGCCGAGTTTCTCGCGTTCTTCCAGGGCCTGATTCAACTCAATCGATAAGCGATTAAGATAATTGTGCAAGGCGGAATCCAGATAATGGGTATGCACGTTCCAGTGGTTCTTGGCGATTAAACCATCCACTTCCTTGCGCAGAATGCCGCAACCTATCATGGTCAGCGGTGGCTGGTGTTCGGGATGTAGCGTAAAGCTTTTCATGGCAGTCTCCCGTATTCAAAAGCCGCGTCTATCATGGCGCGGATGTTGGTTTCTGGCACCGCCAGCGGCATTACGCCGGTACCGAACAGAAAGTGTCCGCCGGTTTTGCCAATCTCGATGATGCGTTTGACCTCGGCGCGGGTTTGCGCCTCGCTCCAGTGAATCATCTTGATGTCGTCGATGACGCCACAGGTCAGGCCGCGACTATTTATCCGTTGTTTGGCTTCTGCAAGATTCGCCAGTGGGCTAATGTAATGGCTTGCGATCTGCAGTTCGTCGAGCACCAAATCGATCACATCATTGAAGGGAGCCATGCCGCAGTAATACACAATGTCCTCGGTGCCACCGGGCCTTAAATCCCGCTGCATCCAGGGCATCACGGTTGTTTCGATCTGTTTGCGGCTGAGGAAATATGGGGAGCCAAACGGTGTGGAATAAATTAAGACCTTGGCCCCGAGCTTGCGTAAGCCCGCGATTTGCTGCTGAAAAAAATCAGAGCACTTGCGTAGCAATTCGTCGCGTAAATCAAAAGGGCCTAGCAGAAACAACTCCATCCATTTGTCCATGCCCATCAAAATCGCCGGCAGGGTGGTGGAGGCGGTGACATAGGCGCACAGTGGATGTGTGGCACCTAGTTCGCTGTTTAAAATCGTCATGCAATCGGCAATGGATTGCCAGGCAGGGTGCTTGGTGATGTCGGCTGGAATCTCGAATTTAGCTATGTCGTCCAGGTTTTTGATTACAAAATCAGCGACATTCGGCGCACCGTCGTCGGCAAACAGAATCTCTTGGCAACCCAATAACTCCGCTTCTTTGCCGACATAATGCAAGCTCCAGACGTTGTCATAGCCGTAACGCTTTTGCATCCGTAATTGGGCGTCGGCGACATATTCACCGTTGCCAAAAAAATCTTTGGGCGACAAACCTAGCTCGCGCGCGCCTTGGTCGAGCAAATTGCAAAAAACCGGAATGCGCGGTGCTGGGTTGCCATTTTTGGCTGCCGTCAGTATTTGCAAGGGCGTCATGGTTTTACCTCGCGGATTAAATCGACGATGACTTTAGCCGCAGTCACGCCGTCCGGTGCCCAGGCGTCAGCACCGACGGCAAGATATAATTCAGGATCGAAACGATAAGGCGCGCCGCCGACTGCTAGCTTGATCTTGTGCTCCAGGCCTTGTTCCTGCAATAAACTCCGCACTCGTAAGCTGCCTCTATCGCTGGTGGCGGTATGTACCATCATGGCCGACACGGCGATGACTTGTGCGTCCTCAGCTATTGCTGTTTCGACAAACTTTTCCGCGCTGACATTGGTGCCCAAATCAACCACATCGACCATCAGCGATTTAAGACATCCGGTGACAATGCGTTTGCCCAGCGAATGCAGGTCGCCATAAGCTGCGCCGATAATCACCCGGCCGATCATTTCCGGCGGATTACTGAATTTTTCCAACATTTTTTCGGTCACATCGGCAGCGATTTGCGCCGTCATAAAATGCTGGGCAAGATTGGCATCGGGGTCTTTTTCGATAAATGCCATCATCAATTCGACTGCCGGAATCACCAGTTTAAAGACTATATCTTCCGGGCTTAAGCCATCGGCCAAGGCCCGATTGACCACATCCAGCGCAGCCTGTTTGTCCGTTTCAAAAACGGCCTCGTTATAGGACTGAATGTAGGCTTCAAGCATTAGTCGCACTCCGTGATGGGCATGGGCTGTAAGCGTAAGTTGTCGATAAAGCGGTTTTCGTATGCAAACACACCGCCCAGATTGATGACTTTAGCCCGTTCAACGATGTTATGTAACTGTGATTGGCTGGCGGGGTTTAGCAGCAGTTTTTCACAGCCTGCCAGACTGGCATTGGGCAGGAGACGCACTCGGTTTGCTGTAACCGGGGGTAGAAGTCCGACGCGGTAAGCGCTATTCAAGTCCAAGTGCTGCCCAAAACTGCCGCAAATCCAGAGCGTGTTGAGATCGTTAATCGTCAAGTTTGCCAAACAAAGTAATTGTGACATGGCTGCGGCAGTCGATGCTTTGGCGCGCTGGAAAATATCGATGTCGCTCGCAAAAATAGCGCTTTTGCGCTTATCGGCTTGCAGTAAATAGCCTGTTTCCGGCTGCGGCTGGCTGAAACGTCCGGAAGGTTTAAGTTGTTTTGTTTCCACGAGCAGTGCAATGGCATCGATAAAACCACTGGCACAAAAGCCGCGCACCGGTGCATCTCCCAAGGTTTGCAACTGAAATGTTTCGCCAAGTCTGGATACTTTGCAGATGGCTCCCGTTTCGGCGCTTAAACCGTTGCGCATGCCAACGCCTTCAAAAGCCGGTCCGCCGGGAACTGAGGTAACTAACAGTTCTCGGCCATCCCACAACGCAATTTCGGTATTGGTGCCAAAGTCGGCCAGCAGCGTCGGTTGCGTTTGCTCGGTTATGTCGGTTGCCAAAAGATCGGCCAGTAAATCGGAGCCGATAAAGCCTGCCAATGGTTGGGCTATTTCGATGTCGGCATGCGGCATCCGCCACGCTTGCTGCCAAGCGTGGCTATCGTTTGGTTGGCAGGTGATCGGTAATTGCCAGTTTTCCGGCTGGTAGAGGCTATCGTCGTGATTACCGCAAAGCAAACTCAGCATCGCCGTGTTACCGACAATCAGCACTTTGCCCATGTCGGTTAGTATTGGGGTGATCTCGCCCATGTCGCGGCTTAATATGTCGCGCACACCATTGATAATAGCGCTACGAGCTTGCTGGCCGATGGGGATTGTCTCCTGGTTTCCCAAGCGTTCGGCATCCAGACGCGTCAATACGTCAGCGCCGCAAGCTACTTGAGGATTGATACTGTAACGGCTGGCAATGCGCCGACCGGATTGCCGATTCCACAAGGACAGGCGAATGTGCGTAGTACCAAGATCAACCGCTACCCCGTAGACATGATCGGCAATTGCAGCATTGGCGCTGGCTTGATAAAGCTGGCTGGCGTCCAGACTTTTCCATTCCGAATGCGGGGCCGGGTGTTCAAGATACAGTTCGCAGTTCGTGCGAGGCCGCAATTGGCAAGCCAGGCGCATGCCATTTGCCAAATCTTCCGGTAACAGTTTTTGATGTTCTGCCAGGGTGGGTGGGTTGAAGTCGCCGCTGACGGTTTGAATCAGACAGGCGCCGCAACTACCCAAGCCACCACAGGCGGCTCGGACTCTCAAATCGGTGGTGTCCAGCGCCTGTCGCACCGATTGTGACGATGGCACCGCTAGGCATAAGGTTTGGTGGTCGCTGCGCACCGTCGCCAATACCGCAGTCGTTGCGGAGGTCTGCGCAAGGGTGGCTTGCTGGGGCGTTGATCTGATCACGAGTTATAAAGCCTACTGGTCGGGTTAGAAGTAGGGGGCTACTTTAAGCTCTATCTTATCGAGTCGATTGTATTTTAATCCAGCGATTCCCTGTCATTTTGCTGGGCAGATAAGCACTTGTAACTATTTTTCGTTGTTGGATGGGATTGGGCAGCATTAAGCATCCTTGTTTATACTAAGCTGGTAGAACTGACTGCAGTGTTGTTTACCTTAACGAGCGCGTCTGTCAGTCATGGTTTGTCCCGAATAACAATGGAACCCAATGGAACCCGTTAAGCAAGACGCCGAACACAAGGCCACCATTTTGTTAGTGGATGACGAGTCCATCAATCTTTCCATTTTTGGACAACTGCTCACGCCGTATTATCAGGTTTTGGTCGCTACCAACGGTCAGCGCGCTTTGCAGTTGGTGTGCCTAACGCCCAAGCCGGATTTGATTTTACTGGACGTGATGATGCCGGGCATGGACGGTTACGAAGTTATAGCTCATTTAAAAGCCAATCCAGTGTCACGGGATATTCCGGTGATATTTGTTACTGCCTTGAATTCCGACCTGGAAGAAGAACGCGGCCTGGTCTTAGGCGCAGTTGACTACATCTACAAGCCCTGTCATTTATCGATTTTATTGGCGCGCATCCAAACCCAACTTGAATTAAAAAGCGCCCGTGATCGTTTGAAAGACCAAAATACGTTTTTGGAAACGGAAGTCGAGCGGCGAGATAAAGATAATCGCGCGGTGCATGCGCAGTTGTTGCAATCCGAAAAACTGGCGGCGATCGGCCAACTGGCAGCCGGTATTGCTCACGAAATTAATAATCCGATCGGTTTTGTAAGCTCAAATTTAAACACCTTGAGTTGCTATTTGACTGACTTGTTTTGCGTAGTGGATGCCTATGAGTCCACGTTGAGCGATACTGAGATTTCCAAGGAAGCACTGCAAAAGCTGCAGGAACTAAAAAAACAAAAACAATTGGATTATTTGCGCAGCGATATTTCTGAATTAATTGCAGAGTCGCGGGAAGGGCTATTGCGGGTGCGCGATATTGTGCAGGATTTAAAGAATTTTGCTCACTCTGATGCCAATAGTTGGGAATTGGCTGATTTGCACAAGGGGCTGGATTCTACGCTGAATATTATCGCCAACGAGCTTAAATACCACTGCGCCGTGCATAAGCGCTATGGTGATATTCCGCAGATTTATTGTTTGTCCTCGCAATTGAATCAGGTGTTTATGAATTTGCTGGTCAACGCCGGGCAAGCCATAGAAACCCAAGGTGAAATCACTATTGGTACCGGATGCACTGACCAGGAAGTGTGGGTGGAGATTAGCGATACCGGCAAAGGCATTGCGCCTGAAAATCTCAGCCATTTGTTTGAACCCTTTTTTACCACCAAGCCAGTGGGTAAAGGCACAGGCTTGGGCTTGTCCATTTCGCAAAATATTGTCGGTAAACACGGCGGCAGGATTGAAGTGACTAGCAATCTGGGGCATGGCAGCCAGTTTCGGGTATGGTTGCCGATCCACCCGACTCAGTCTTAGTTAAAAGTGCAAATAGTTTTGCTTGGCAGAGCTTGCAGATGCGCTTATCCATGCCACACTATGGCAATAGCCACAAACTAACGTCCTTGCAAAATCATGAATCAGGCCGAAACAAAAATATTGATCGTCGATGACGAGATGAATGTGCTGAAATCATTGGCGCGCCTGCTCAAACAATACAACCCGATTACCGCCATCAGCGGTGAGGACGCGTTGATCCTGGGGCAGGAGCATGTGTTTGATCTGGTTATTTCAGATTACCGGATGCCGGGGATTAACGGCATCGATTTTTTGATCCTGTTCAAACGTATGCAACCGGACGCCATTCGCATCGTGCTGACCGGCTTCGCTGACCTTGATGGCGCGCAGCATGCCATCAATGAAGCGCAAGTGTTTCGTTTTATCAACAAGCCCTGGAGCAATCTGGAAATCGTCAATGTGGTCGAAAACGGCTTGGCGCATAAACGCATGCTGATGGAAAACCGCGCATTGGCCGATCAGGTGCGCACGCAACAAAAACTACTCGACGAAAAAGAAGCCATCATCAAAGCCCTTGAAGCCGAAGAGCCGGGCATTACCAAAGTGAATTGGGCGCAGGACGGCTCGATTATCCTGGATGCCGAGGATTTGGAGTAAATACGCCGAGCTTTAATCCCCTCTCCCTCAGGGAGAGGGTCAGGGTGAGGGGATTTAAATAATCGATTATGATTTCTTCATTCCAGCCTTCTCTCGGAGTACCCACAGGGCATAAAGGAGAAAGGGATTTTTAAAGCTGGTCGATCCGTTCGTCGTTACTGAAAGCATTGAAAAATTGCTTGGCAGTGCGGCCGTTTTTGGCAGCGTTCTGATGCGCAAAATCCAGCGCCAGTTTGTGTAACGCCTCACGATTGCCGGTGTAATCGACAAAATAGCTGTCTACAATATCCAGAAATGTTTGCGTATGCTGTGGATAAAACGCCAGGCGCAGACCAAATCGATCCGATAAGGAGATTTTTTCTTCGATGGTATCGGAATAATGCACTTCGCCATCTATCAACAGGGTGTCCAGATTATCGCGCATATGTTCTGGTAACAGATGACGGCGGTTTGATGTGGCGTAAAACAGCACATTCTCCGGCGGCAGTTCGATAGAGCCTTCCAGCACGCTCTTCAAGGGTTTGTAGAGCGCATCGCCGTTTTCAAATGATAAATCGTCGCAATAAATAATAAAACGCTGATTGTGCTCGCGGATGTCATCGACAATTTCCGGCAGGAATAACAAATCCTGTTTATCCACTTCAATGACGCGCAAGCCTTCGTGCAAATACTCGTTCAACAAAGCCTTTACCAGCGACGATTTACCGGTACCGCGCGCGCCCCATAACAAAGCGTTATTGGCAGGCAGGCCGGCCAGAAAACGCTGGGTGTTGTCGATTAATTGCTGTTTTTGCGACTCTATGCCCAACAACTGATCCAGACGAATCGGATCAATTTGCCTAACTGGGCGCAGATGTGCCTGGCGTTGGCGCCAGATTGCTGCATAGGTGTGATTCCAATCTATCATTAGCGATCCTGGGTTGTGCCGTCTGGCATCAAATTTGCCAAGACGGTAGTTACTATGAGTTAGGGGGTGTATAAAAATTGGTCAATTTAACGCCAGTGTAACTAGAGCAATTACTTAGCACCACTGTTAACGGGTTGTTAACAGTGTTATCCACAGATTTTGTGAATAAATCACAGGTGCTGTGGAAATGTATTGGTCCAATACATTTGGTATTAACGTAGACGCTGCGATAAAAACTGCTAATGGCTCATCGACAGCGCACTATTTTTGCCCGATAGCTCAGTCTAATCCTGGTTGCTTGGGCAGTCTATCGGTATGTGTGGTAAAAGGCGACCGTGGCAGCCGCAGTGGCTCTTCACTGTTATAACGGCAGAATGGCTTGGGTTAGCACCAGCCCTGCAGCCACCGTACGCTATCTGTTAGCTCGCGCCAGGGGAGGATTTGTTTGCGTTTGCTGTATACGGCCTCCAGTTCAATGAGTTCAATTGAGTCGGTGGGTTCCGGCTGTATTAGTTTGCAGACAAGAAAGTGTTTTTCTTTGTGCTGCGGGGTGACCGCAGTCCATTTGCTAAGCAATAATTTGTTAGGGTTTAGGTGTCGATTTTTTAGCATATCAGGCTCCGGGTTATCGCCTGGAGTTATGCCAGCAAACACGCGTATTTCAAGGCGTTGCTGCATTTTATTCTGCAATGACTCAAGCTATTTTAAAGCCGGTAACTACCTGTTGTAGTTTTCGGGCAAGTTCGGCTAATTCGTCTGAAGATTGAGAATTGCAAATCGCTATGTCGCGATTTTCCACGCTGCTATCGGCTATTTGATGTACCCGTCCTGCCATTTCTTGTACCGATGCTGATTGTTCTGACAGTATGCGGGTGATGTCGCCTATGGCTTGTGTGACTCTTCCGGCGCTGTCATGAATTTCGGTAACCGAATTGGCGGCGCGATAGGTCAGTTCGACGCCGTCGGTCACCCTATTTACACCCGCTTCAATCTCCTATGCTGCTCGCTGAGTATTGGTCTGGATTTTACCGATCATTTGGGTGATTTCCTGGGTTGAGCTGGCGGTACGCTGTGCCAAGGCTCTGACTTCATCGGCTACCACGGCAAATCCCCGGCCTTGTTCACCCGCACGCGCGGCCTCAATGGCCGCGTTTAGCGCTAATAAATTGGTCTGGTCGGCGATGCTGCTGATAACGCTGACGATGCCGGAAATCTGGCTGGAATAATCTTCGAGTTCGCGGATGGTGACGGCGGTGGATTTTACTGCCTTGGCGACGTTGGACATTTCGTTGGCAGCGTCTTGCATGACACCACCACTGGTTAGCGAATCATTGCCAGATTGCTGCGCCACGTTATGCACAGTTTGTGCCTGCTTGCCAATATCCTGGATGGACGCCGATAGCTCTTCGACCGAACTAGCGATACTTAACGCCGATTGAGCCTGAGTCGAACTGGCCCGTTCACTCTGCGCTGCAGCAACGGAGAGTGAGGTCGCGGATTGATTCAGGTGGTTTACGTTGTTGCTAATCACACTAATAACATCGAATAGCTGTTTGCGCATGCTGTCAAGCACCCCCAAAAGTTGGGCAATTTCGTCGTTGCCGATCGCGGTCGCTCTGGTGGTTAAATCCCCATTGCCAATTTGCTTGGCTACCATTACGCATTGCTGTAGCGGTTGATTTATAGATTGGGTGATGATTTGTCCTAACGCCAAGCCCAGGAGTAAAGCAACCACAATTAACATCGCTAATACCTGCTTACTTTCCGATGTGGTGGCTCGCAACTCTTGTAGCGATGTTTTGGCGTCGCTTTGAATGCCGGACTCGAGTTTGTCGATTTCGGTAATGAAAGCGTCGAAGTTGGCGTCGAATTGAGCATCCAATGTATGAAAAGTTTCCTCTGGAAGCTGTTGACCCAAGGTAGTGTAGCGGCTCTCCAGAGAGCTTAGCAGTGCATCAAATTTGGCTTGAGAGTTTTTAACCAGCACTAAAGTGGCGGGATTCTTGGTGGGCAGATACCGGCCCTCCTGGTTTTCGCCGCCAGCGGCTATCGCCTGCAAGTACCAATCGGATTCTTTCATCAAATCTCTGACAGTATCTATCGATTCTGCCGAATCCCCTCCCATGATTTCCTCAAATTTAAGATGGGCTTCTGTCGCCAGTAATTTTGATTCCATCACGGCGTCGACCAATGGCGCCGCAGATTCGCCAACGTATAGGCCGGAGCTGCCCACCACAGAGGTAAAATATATGCCTGTCAGGCCCGTTAGCAAGGTTATCAATGTGCTGATAAGAAAGGCCAATGTCAGGCGCTTTCCGATACCGATCCGATTCAACATCCTCTATACCCTTCGTATTAGTGTAGATCTGAGTATTGTCGACAAATCTAGCCTTGTCTAGACCGAATGCCAGATTTTTGCCAGAGTGAGTGTGTAAGAGGTTTTAAATTCTGCAGCCAGATGAAATTGGGGTGTCGCTAGTCTCTGTTGTTGGCCAAATAGAGAGGCTTACGCGACCTGAGGGCTATAGGTTGAGAAGCTAAATCGCGTGTAGTGGTGAGCGGTAAACTCAGTAGATTAGGCTGATTGACGGTCAAACTTTGCGACTTTCCCGCCTCACGGAGTTGACTACGCACATTACCAGGTTGTAGAAATGGGATTGGGCTAAGGCCAGTTTCAACGGGGCCTAAAGTCGGGCTGGCAGATGACGGTTTAATGAAGGTGGCCACCTTCGCAGCCACCTGACATACAGCCTAATTTATCGGTTTACCACTGTGACTCGCCGGTTTCCGGGTCGTACATTTCGTGGAAGATTTTGTGGCGGTTGGCGATCAGCTCGTCGATGCTGGGCGAGTTGCTCATGGCTCTGGAGATAGCCAGTTTCATTGCTTCATAATTGGTGCGGTACAAGTCTTTGCGATCCAGATCAGGGTTGGTAGCGCAGGATGGATCAATCCAGATCATGGCGATAATGCACAATTCGTTGGCTTGCAGACGCGGAATAACGCCGTCGGCAACGCTGTCAATCACCGCATCAGCCACCGCAGATTGCACGGGGCCGCCCAGCAAATTGACGTAAGCCGACGATTTGATAGTTACTTTAGGCACCATGATGGTGGCGGGGCGCACTTGTTGGTTGGTGGCGCGGATTGCAAACATCCGGGTATGGCCTGCGGTTTGGCCCATCAGATTGGCAAAAGCGTGGCCTGCCGGGCCTTTTACGTCGCCTAACAGGATTTCCGGCATGGCGTCGGTGCCTTGGCCTTCGCTGGAAAATACGGTGGCTTCGCCGGTTCTAAACCAATAGGAGTCTGACATGTTGCGGCCTCTGAGTGAGTTGGGAAAGCTCGCATTCTATGCCGCAGTGGGGCTTGCGGCAATAGCCAGGGCTTTGGTAAAGCGTGATGGAGGCGGGTCGGATTTATTTGAGCTCAGGCGTATGCAACGCCTTTGCCGCCGCTCGCAGCAACTGCAAGCATTGTCTATTGGCCGCTAAATCCAGCGCGCTGAAATCATCTTGAGTGGTCAGCAAGGGATTAGCTCC
Source organism: uncultured Pseudomonadota bacterium (assembly GCA_903858105.1). GTDB lineage: Bacteria > Pseudomonadota > Gammaproteobacteria > Methylococcales > Methylomonadaceae > Methylomonas. The sequence continues at coordinate 34,011 of CAIOHN010000049.1, forward strand.
TGCCGCCAACAATTGCGCCACCACTGCCTGCTTGCCGCTGGAGGAGGCGTAAGTCAGCGCACTGGCACCGCTGGGGTTTTGGTAATCGACGCGGATGCCGGCTTGCAGTAATAGTTCGATACATTGGCTACTTTCGGCAAAGCAGGCGGCCCATAACGCGTTATTGCCGTAGGCATCCAGTACCTCCAAATTCGCGCCTTGATGCAATAGAAACGTCAGCACGTCGGCGCGGCCTTGCTGAGCGGCCAGAATCAAGGCGTGTTTACCCAGTGGATTTTGCGCCAAAGCTGGTGGCTCTTGAAAGCCATGCTCAAGCAGCCAAGCGCTGATGTCTGCGGAAATAGTCATGCTAATTGCGTTTTAAACCAGCGATGGTCGATGTAATAAAGACAGATGTCCAACGCCGGCGGTTTTTAGTTTATCGGCCAGTTCATGGCGAGCCGCTTCACCTTTGCCACGCAAATACTTTAATTCGGCAGGCGTTAGCAAAGTAATCGCCACCAGTTTTATCGCGCCGCCCGGCAATAACAACGGTTGGGCGGCGGTAACGGGAACACCCAGCAGCGCACCGACCCGACCGCGGCCGTCTTTGATGTGGTCGATATTAAATTCCATCGATAGCAACTCGCCGTTTAGCAAGCGCTCGCTCAAACGCGAGTAGCCTGCCAAAGTATGGCTGACTTCAGCGGTGAGTGGAAATAGCCAGCTATCGGCCAATGCTGTCAGCGGCGCGGTTTCGGCGACACCGGAGTCGGGACTTTCGATAAATACTTCCAGTCCCAAGCCGGTTTCGGGTCGGTCGCGTTCTACCCACGGATCGGACAAGCCGTCGGATAGCACGCAAGCGTTTTGCTTATGGCGTGCGGCCAGCCAGGCGGCGCCAGCCGGCCATTCCGGGCCATCGCTCATCGGCCCCATCAGCGACGTCAACGCCGCCAATTCGGAGTTTAAATACGTGCTTAGACCATGATGGCGGGCGTCGATAGCCATGCGCATCCGATCGGCATAGGTCAGGCCGACGATATGTTCAGCTTTCATTCTGATTAGTCTCTAAGGCTAATGTGACTAAGCGCTGCTCGGCGACCAGGCGCACTTCTTCGTCGCTGTCTTCGAGCATGCGTTTAAGCAAGTCCGGCTCTGCTCGCAGCGCCACTTCGTAACGCACCGTCCAGTCGCTGTCCTGGCTCATTAGTGTCAGATCGTCGACATCCATGCGCTGCGCGACAATGCGGCGGATCACGACTTCCTTGTCATGTGCCATCAAGCCCAAGCTGACGCTGGGAATGCGTTCTGCGACTGTGCGCCGCACTTCGTTGTCGGGGTCGGCTACCAAGCGAAACAAGCGGCCTTTGGGTAAACGTTTGGCGACATACGTCCGCACCAGATAATCGTAATCGTCGGCCATCAGTTCCAGTTGATGCTCAGGCAAACGGTCGGCTACAGTGACGCGGACTTCTCTGTCGCTGTCCTGGCGTAACTCCAGTAGCCACTCCAGCGGCACTCGATAGGCCAGGACGCGGCGCACGGCTTCGTCAGGGTCGGTCAGTAAGGGACGTAAATGATTGGTGGGTAGGTATTGAGCTGCAATTGCCCGGCGTTCCCAAAACGGATCCTGGGTATAACTGGTAGCAAACGCGGGGTGAGCTTTGAAAAAACGATCAATTTGTCGGCCACTTTCAGCAACGACGCAACAATCGCCGGGCTGGCAACTGCCGGTGGTTAATAAGGTGTTCCGGTAGGCGCAATCGGAACAATCGGCCCGCGGCGTAAGATCGACGGCATCTATTTCCAATGCGGATGAGGCAAACATCTAAGCCACCTCTGCCATAACGGGCAACAATTGCGGCGTGACTTGCGCCAGCCAGACTCTGACGCGCTCGTCGGTTAAATGCGGTTGGCCGCGTTGATCAATTACCAGGCCGACGAATTGATTGTCGATGACGGAATCTGAATGTTCAAAGGTATAACCTTCGGTGCTCCAGCGGCCGACGATGTCGGCGCCGTACCCGTAAAATACCCGATACAGCTGGATTAATGAGCTGGCAAAGCGCGAGGCATAGCGTTCCTGATGGCCTAGTCCGAACAAGGCAATGCGCTTGCCGGACAGATCGACACCGTCCAGATGCGGCACAAATTCTTGCCAGCTGCGTTCCTGGCAACCCGCTGCCAGACCGGGCAAGTCGCCGATGCCGTAGCTGGGGGTGCCTAAAATCAAGGCGTCGTAGGCCAATAATTCTGCTGCGGTCGCCCGGTTGATGTTTTTGGGTTTATCGGCCAGATCTTCGCCCAGCAGGCTGAAAATCTTTTTAGCCACCAGCCGGGTGCTGCCGGTATCCGTTCCAAAAAAAATGCCGATTTTGCTCATAAATCACCTGTAATCGAAAGTGCAGGACAAGGCTGTGCGCCAGTTTATTAAATGTCAGCAAGTTTCGATCCAAAATAATTTTTAATAAAAATATCAGTTAAATCAGTGTTTTATGGTTTTTAGGTGGGCGTAATGGCGGTTTGCGGCTGCAAGTATTTCGACAATTTTCGAATACGGCGACGTATTTATAACAATATCCCACGTCCAGGTTGGCGATAACTTTGATAGTGTTTGATTAAAAATAGTTTGCCAAATTTTTCTAAAAAATACCGATAATTTTAAGCGGCGCAACCGGCAGTTTTTAATCCAGATTGCAGGTGTAATAAAAAATTAATATGTTGCGGTTAAGGTGGTTTTTCTAAAATCAGGTTTGGACTTAAATCCACTAAAAAAGAGGGGTTATTGGCCTGAATTGGCGGGTTTTAGTGCGATTTTGAAAATATATGGTACGATGAGAATGCAGTAAGAAAGCAACCAAATTAAAATGCGCGGTCATAATTTGGCAATTTTAATATGGTAATTAAAAACAGTTAAATATCAATAGATAGGATTAGTAAATGAGTACATTTAAAAAAACCCTGGCTTCTTTTTTGGTGATTGCCGCAGCATTAGTCTCTGCTCCTGCTATGGCAGCCGGCGCAACAGACGCACAAGTTCGCGCAGCTGGTGAGGCGACCGTTGCCAAAATGGAAGAAGCGGTTAGTTTGTTGGACAAAGGCGCTGATAAAGCCGATGTCTTGAAAGCATTGGGTGAAGTTCGCCAGTTTCAAAAAGAATTCCGTTTTGAAGCTACCGAGCGTTTACGTCAAAGAGCTGGCGACAAAATGAAAGTTGCTCGTGACGAAATTGAAAAAGGCGACGCTGCTGGTTCAACTACCTTGAAAGCGACTCTGGATCTTTACAAAGAAATGATGAAAGTTTACAACGCGAACCACTAAGCGTTTGCATAAGTAATCCGCCCGGATTACTTAAAGCTTGCCACCGGCAAACCTGGTTTCCCGGTGGCTGCATTTTAAACAATTTAAAGTTGTTGTTTAAACCTCAAAATATCTCATCCCCGTATTCCTGTCTTCAGATAAGCGCTGAACAATTTAAATAGAACGGAAATAATTCATCGCCCCCAGCAACGGTGTGCGCGGATTTAAAGCCAGTTTTACCGATATTTTGGACAGTAGCGGCTGAAATCGACCTTTGGCCACAAAGGCTTGCATAAACGCACCTGATTCCAGTATGGAACGGATTTTAGGGCCAATGCCGCCACCAATAAAGACGCCGCCACTCGCAAAAGCCTTTAACGCCAGATTGCCAGCCTCGGCCCCGTAAAGCTCCGCAAACAAACGGACGGTTTCTCGGCACAAAGGGTCTTCGCCGTCGATACCTAATCGCGAGATCAATGCATTGCGATCCACGCCAGCTTCAACATCCGCAGTGCTGGCCGGGACCGCAGGGCAGGCCGCTGCAAAACGGTTATCCAGCAAAAAATCGTACAAATTGCTAAAACCACTGCCGGACAAAATCCGCTCCCAGCTCACATGCGCTGGATACTGGCGGCGTAGATAAGCCAACAATTCATCTTGCTGGCGGTTTTGCGGGGCAAAGTCGCAGTGTCCGCCTTCGGTAGCGATGGGATGATAGTTGGCGCCATCCCAATGCAATATGGCTTCGCCCAGGCCGGTGCCAGCGGCGATGACGGCTATGTTGCCGGTTTGCGGTTCCGCATTGGGGTTTAACTCGATAAAGTCCTGGGATTCTAAATGTAGCATGCCGATGGCCATGGCTTCCAGGTCGTTCAGCAGTTTGACGCGTTGGGTGCCTAGTCGGGCCTTGAGCTGTTCGCCATCCAGTAACCAGGGCAAATTCGTGGTTTGGCAGCGCTGATTCAACACCGGGCCGGCCACGCCGAAGCAGGCCGATTCGACCGCCGGGCTATCACTCAAAAATAGATCGAGAATTTCTGCAAAAGTCTGATATTCGCCACTGGCAAAAACCTGTTCCTGCACACAGCGTAAGCTGCCGTCGGTTTGCGTTTCGATTAAGGCCAGAACCGTTTTGGTTCCGCCAATGTCGCCGGCTAGAATCATGTTCGTACTCACGAGGTTGGGGTGGCGTTGCTAAGCAAATGGTTTAAGGCGTCGAGAATGGCGTTGGCCAACACATGCGGCGGCAACTGGTAAAAGGCTTGCCAAGCCAGCGATACGCATTCTTCGTAATGATCGCGGTAGTGCGGGTGACGTTGCAGCCAGCTAATCCGCACGGCGTGACCGATCAAAATATCGGTGACCAGGGTGTCGTCTATGTATAGATCGGGATAATCGCGCACGATTGAGGACAGTGCTCGTAGAGCCTCCACGCTCAGTTGCCGATAAACCGGTGCCTGAATTTTGTTCAGAATATGATTGATATGCAGCCTGAAGCTTTGCTCGCCAGCGGTCATTTGCGCCAGCATGAATTCACTGTCGATACGGCGTTTGCTATTGTATTTTTCGCCGATCATCAAGCCTTTGCAATGATGCAGCAAATCCCAAACACCGCTGAAAAACGCTTCGTTCTCGCGACCGACACTGCCCTGCTGTTCGCGCCAGGCATACCAGTCATCCGCGCCGCCACGGTCTTTTGGATCCATGCTGGCTGGAAAACGTGCAGCGGTCAGATCGCGCTGCGGGCCTTCGCAATGCAGGGTTTCCACTTGGCCCAGCTGGTTTTCGCTGTTGTTGTAGTCTTCTAAAGTCTCTTGCAGCAATTGCACCAGATCATGGGGCGGCAGTGACAGAATATCGCTGAAAGCCTGATCCAGCGAGGTGCTGCTCAAGCGTTTTTTCCGGGCGATAATCAGTTGCAAAATATGCCCCACGCGAATGGTGTGCATGTCGGCAAACAGTTCCGGTTTTAACTTGATCAGCATGCCCAGGTAGATGATCAATTCCTGCGTAATAACCTGTTGGCTGCTGTCGTTGGGGTTAAAACTGCGAATGGTATCCAGGATTTGCCAGGAATCGGTCGGCCGCCGCAAAGTGGCTTTGCCGCTGTAAGCCCGGCCGACTGTCAAACCGTGTTGACGCACCAGAATTTCGGTGGCGGCTTGCTCCAGGTTGATGTCATATTTTTCCAGCAAGCCAGCGCAGCGCCGTACGATATACCAGGCATGATGGTCGCCAGCGCGCACATAGACTTCTTCCAGCAAGTCTCGCACTCGGCAGGCTGTGCCTTCTGAGTTGCGCAAACCGGTGTCGTGATCCAGGCCGTGGCGCTGGCAGAGTAGGGCTAGCGCTTCCAGTTGGGCGTAAAGATTGGGGTCGGTTTGCAGTTTGGCGATGAGTTGACTGTCATCACCGATTTCCCATTCGGTTAATAAAAAGCTGTCCAGCGATTGCAGGGCTTTATCGTCTTCCGGTAACACGTTGGCGAATGGCCGTTCGGAATCTTCCCAACTACTTTCCGAAAAGCTAAAGTCGTGCAGATTGCCGATTTTTTCGTGGCTGGCGGTTTTGACAAAATCGGTCAGCAAGCCCAGTTTTACCGGGGTGTCCTGTACCTGACCTTGGCGAAGCTGTTCTATAAAACCCAGTAGTACCTGTCTGTCGGCGCTATCCAGCATGTTTTGCTTGATGTTGATCACCAGCAAAGGCTGAGCGGAGCTATCCCAGTGCCGCACGATATAGCTTAGTTCCATGCGCAAACGCTGGATTAACAGCTGATTGTCCATGGCGATATAAAAGCCTTTTTGGTTCATGAACTGCGGCAAAAACACCAAGGGATTGCCGGCCAGGACATAAAGTTTGGAAGTTGCCAGAGTACGCAGTTGTCGCAACGGTCTGCCGCTTAAACCGATGCGGTCGTTACGGCCCACCTGGGTATATGCTGCTGCGAGTTCGCTGGCGTCTCGCACTTGAATCGGCGCGATTTCGGCCAGGGTTTGCGAGGGAATGTTCAGGATGCGTAAGTCTTCCTGAACCTGATCATCTTCCGCCAACAAGGCAACCTTTAAAGTAGCGTTGGGGTGCAAGCGGGTGGCGCGATAACGCCCCAGTGGATCAATGTCGTCCAGGCTAATCAGTTTGTCCTGCAGCAGGCAGGCGAGGATATACAAACTTTGTGCCCAAACCAGCGGTACGTTTTCGTTCGGGATGCGGTGCTGGCTGTGGGGATTGCGTTTTTCCGCGGCGATGGCGTTTTCCGGGACGATGTAAAGTTCCGGCAGCAGCCATTGGCCATTTTGTTCGACCAGCAAATCTTCCAGGCGGCGGCGATAATCGCCCACGCCTTCTGTGTCGCCGGCGAATAGTTTGTTGAGCAATAAATAACAAAAAAACAGCGGCCATTCGCATTCTATGTCCATGAATTGTTTTAATTCATTGGGCTCGTAATGCAGGCGCTGATGGTCCTCTATGGCTGTTTGGTGGCCGTCCAGCAAGAAGCGTTTGCAGCCATAGCGGCCTTGTAGTTTTTCGACGATCAGCGCTTCGGTTCTGTCACGCAGCGCTGGGTTATCCACGGCAAACGCCGGAAAGCCAGTAACGCTAAGCACGGCTGAATCCACTTCTTTGGAAATCGATTCGCGTGGCAGCAACGATTCCAAAGTGATGCGGGTGCGGGCAATATCGTCGCTGATCACATGAATAATTGCCGTCTGTCCGCCGTCCTTACCAAATAAGTTAAAACCGGACATGGCTTCCAGCGCCGCTTTGGCCATGCCGATGGAACTGGCATTCAGTTCGGCCTGACCATGATTCATTTTATTGCCACGCTCCCAGATGCCGTAATCCGGGGTGCGATAAGCCCGGCTGACGTAATGCACCAGGTTTTGCACAAAATTGACTTCGTCGATGCTAAATACAATCCGCAAACCCGAGGCGGTCATTTGCGCCAGCATCAGTAAAAACAAAGAGGTGGCATCGAGCTGCAAATGACCCCATTCGTGGTCGCCCACCACCACTTCGCCCGATTGGGTGCTGTATTTGGCGTGCAGGGCGTCCAACGGGTCTTGCGAGTGTTTAAATTTTTCGACTTTGCCGGCCTGACGCATCATTGCCGTCAGCAAGCCGCGCATCAATTTAACGACGCTTTGTTCCAGCAAATAGGTGCGTTCCTGTTGGCCTTCCACCTTGCGGCAGGCGAGCGCCAAGCCCCAGGCGGCCAGAATGCTGTATACATTGTCTCGCACCCAGGCATCGGTGTAATTGCCGTGGGTGGTGACGGCGGTGCTGGCTGGCAACAGGCCACTGATCCAGTCCTGGCGGTTGAGGATGATATCCTGAACTTGGCGGTAATACAGGTCTAGCGATTCGGTTTGGCTGGTTGGCATCATGTCACTTTTAGATGGAGTAGCGTTTGCGAAGAAACGTGAACTTAAGCTTTGGGCAGGGTAACTCCGGTTTGACCTTGGTATTTGCCGCCGCGATCTTTATAAGAGGTTTCGCAGATTTCGTCGCCGCCGAAAAACAGCATCTGTGCTACGCCTTCGTTAGCGTAGATTTTGGCTGGCAGTGGGGTGGTGTTGGAAAATTCCAGCGTCACATGGCCTTCCCATTCTGGTTCCAGCGGCGTGACGTTGACGATAATGCCGCAGCGAGCATAAGTCGATTTACCCAAACAGATCACCAGCACGTCGCGGGGGATTCTGAAAAACTCCACGGTGCGGGCCAAGGCAAACGAATTGGGCGGAATGATGCAAACATCGGATTTAACATCTACAAAGCTGCCTTCGTCAAAATCCTTGGGATCGACGATGGTGGAGTTGATGTTGGTGAAGATTTTAAACTCGTTGGAGCAGCGCACATCGTAGCCGTAACTGGAGGTGCCGTAAGAAATGATGCGGCCTTGCGCGGATTCACGGACTTGCCCGGCCTGAAACGGCTCGATCATGCCGTGTTGCTCGGACATGCGGCGGATCCATTTGTCTGATTTTATGCTCATGTTGCTGATTGCGTGTGGATGGATAACAGATTGTTCAAAATATCATATTAGCCCGGAAAAATCGCTATCTAGCTTGGTGAAAAGCGCTAATTTGTTGGGTTTGGGCATTATTGAGGCGGGTCATGTTGTCCCGACAGTGGTTGCATGACCAAGATCTAAATTGTCAGGGAACGCTATCGCGCACCCTGACCTACACAAGCGCAGGAATTTTTTAGATAAATTAGCAAAAACTTATTTACAAACAAGACGACCGGTCGCATAATGCGCCCCATGTCAAAGTCCGCCCCCAAACAAATCAAAAAAGACAGACTGCTCGAACAGGGCGTGAGCTTGCTATTGGAAAAAGGCTATCACGCTACCGGTTTAAAAGAGATTTTGGACACAGTGCAAATCCCCAAAGGCTCTTTTTACAATTACTTCAATAGCAAGGAACAGTTTGCTGCCGAGGCAATTCATCATTACATCGAGCCGTTTATCCTGCGCTTGTCCGGGCATTTGCAAAACCCTGAGCTAGATGGTTTGGCCGCCTTGCGAACCTATTACCTTGAGTTGATCAGCGAAGTGGCGATCAGCGGTTTTAAAGGCGGTTGTCTGCTGGGCAACTTGATGGGCGAGATTGGCGACACCAGTCCTTTGTGCCGCGATGCTTTGCTGGATGCGGTAGAGCGTTACAGCAATTTGCAAAAAACGGCGTTGGAACGTGGTCAACAAGAAGGCAAAGTCCGGCTGGATCGTTCGGCGAAAAGCATGGCCGATTTGATGTTGAACGGCTGGCAGGGCGCGTTGTTGCGGATGAAAGTCGAGCAATCGGTGGAGCCGTTGAAAGCGGTTTGTCAGGATTTGTTGGATGATTATTTTAGAGCGTGAATGGATACAGTTTTCTGCAAACTGTTATGAACCATATTGCTTTTGGAGGAGTTTTTGAAAATCCTATTTATCCTGATTCCATTGTGTTTTTGTTTAGGGGGATGTTCCGAGCAATCTGAAACAACCTCCTCAACGAAGTCAGAACGGCCTGGTGTTGATCTTGTTGAAAAGCCAGAAGCGGTGGCAGCCGTTGTTTCAGAGAACCCAGTAGAGCCTCCCAATAAGTCGGAAGCGATTCCTACAGAACTCGCGGTCGATAATGCGGTAGCATTGATTTTCGAGCTTCCCGAAATCAAAGCGTGGTCGGACTATATCGATCAAAAATCGCAAGGTAAGGTGCATGCGGCAATATTAACCAGAGCTAAAGAGCCACAAGACATAGATGGAAAGCAATATTGGCCGGTTGATTTCTTTGAGAGCCAAGACACTCATATGCATCGCTGGGAGTCGTTTTGGGTGCGTATTGATGGAAAGGAAATATTGGTAGAAGATTTGGCCGACGGTCCGATTAGCTTGCAGGATTGGCGAGATCAAAAGAAGCCTTTGGAACGAATAAAATCTTAAGGAACTTAGACGTGGTGGACGCCGTAAGCGCAACTTGTAAAGAGGTAACAAATGTGGATATTTCACCGGAGCAACGAATTATGAACAACGACCCTAAACGCATCATCGACGACGCGATGCAATTGGAACCTGCAATTCGCGCCTTTATTGCTGAAACGCTGTTGGAATCCCTGGATTTTGAGGAAGACTTTCCCGTCTCGGCTGCATGGCAGGAAGAAATTCGGCGTCGTTGTGCCGCCATCGATAACGGAACGGCTCGACTCGTCGATCACGAATCAGCGATAGCTCAATTGCGCGCAAGCCTTGCCTAATGCTGTTCATTTGGAATGATGAGGCATTGACCGAAGCCAATGCCGCTACCTTGTATTATCGTGAGAAACAAGCGGAGTTGGGACGGCGTTTTGTCGATGCTATCGAAGACGCAACAGCAAAAATTGCTCACCATTACTGTATCGGAAATTAGCGGGCGATGTTCGCAAATGCAAACTACCTCACTTCCCTTTCGGCATTGTTTACAGCGTTCGAGAGGAGGCGATATACATCATCGCCCTGATGCATGTGCGACAAGAGCCGGGTTATTGGCAGCATCGGATTAAATCGTAACTCTTTTGCGACAAACAAAAACCCGCTGCCCACCCGGCAGCATTTTTTAACGCCGGTAATTTAGACGACCGGTCATTTATTAGGAGATCATCATGCCCAAATACATTATCGAACGCGATATTCCCGGTGCCGGCCAGCTGACGCAAGCCGAGCTGCAAAGTATTTCCCAAAAATCCTGCGGCGTGTTGCGCGACATGGGGCCGCGCATTCAATGGTTCCAAAGCTATGTGACCGGTGACAAGGTGTATTGCATCTATATCGCCGACAGCGAACAAGCGATCCGCGAACACGCCGAGCAAGGCGGTTTTCCGGCCAATCGCATCGAACAAATTACCACCATCATCGACCCGGCCACGGGCGATTGATGATGGCTTATGGTTCCCACGCTCCGGCGTACCCGCATGGCATAAATGGGAACCGAGCTAGGGACGCTCCAGCGTCCCGAACCGCAGGAGCGGTTCAACATGCATTCCCACGCGGGAGCGTGGGAACGATAACAACAAGGGGAGAGAACACCATGACATTCAAACTAAGCACTTTTACCGCCGCACTAATGCTCGGCACAGCAAGCCTATATGCCAGCGCCGACGAAACCTGCGCCTCGCCTTACATGGCAAAAATCACTGGCCAGGAAGATTTTGTTTACATCTGGACGCTGGGCTCGGAA
>CAIOHN010000050.1 GCA_903858105.1 uncultured Pseudomonadota bacterium
ATTCGCAAAATCGCGCAGAAATACCTGAACAACCCGGAACAAGTGACCATCAAGGTCAAAACCGCGACGGCTGCCAATATCCGCCAGCGTTACTGGTTTGTCAGCGGCTTGCACAAAATGGATGCGCTGACCCGCATTCTGGAAGCTGAAAATTTTGACGGCATGATTATTTTCGTCAGAACCAAAACCGCCACCATCGAAGTCGCTGAAAAACTGGAAGCGCGCGGTTTTTCCGCCTCGGCCATCAACGGCGACATGTCGCAAGCCCTGCGTGAGCGCGCTATCGAAAATTTGAAAAGCGGCAAACTGGATATTCTGATCGCGACAGACGTTGCTGCTCGCGGCCTGGACGTTGACCGTATTACCCACGTCGTCAACTACGACATCCCTTACGATACCGAATCTTACATCCATCGTATCGGTCGTACCGGTCGTGCTGGTCGTACCGGCGACGCGATATTGTTTGTATCACCGCGTGAAAAACGTCTGTTGGCCAACATCGAACAAGCCACCAAACAAAAAGTCGAAGAAATGCAATTGCCTTCGACCGATTTCATCAATAACACCAGAATCAACCGTTTCAAACAGCGGATTACCGATACGCTGGCCGGCGAAGAACTCAGTTTTTACAATCAGTTGATCAACCAGTATCAGGTTGAACACAATGTACCGGCATTAGACGTTGCTGCCGCGCTAGCCAAACTGTTGCAAGGCGATACGCCTTTGCTGATGAAAGAGCCCAGCAAAAAACCGCGCAAAGATGCCGATGAAAAAGGCCGTCCCGACCGCGGTGATCGTAGTGACCGCGGCCCAAGACGTGAAAAAGGCCGGGTTGGCGCAGTAGAAATGGAAACATTCCGCATTGAAGTCGGCCATAAAGACGGCGTCAAACCGGGTAACATCGTCGGCGCTATTGCCAACGAAACGGGCATCGACGGGGATCATATCGCCCGGATTAAAATCGAAGAGCATTACAGCACCGTCGAACTGCCTGCTGGCATGCCTAAAGATTTATTCCAAGCTTTGAAAAAAGTTAGGGTTGGCGGCAAAACCCTGGATATTTCCAAATTCGATCCAGCGCTGGTTAAAAAAGACAAAAGCAAAAAACGTGTTGGATCTCCATCCAGACGCGGTAAAGGCAAAGACGAAGCATAGTCTTTAAATCCCCTCTCCCTCTGGGAGAGGGGATTAATAAATTATTTTAACCCCCTCAATCCAGCATTAGCACAGTTCCCTCCGCAAACAACACCGCCTGACCACCCACCCTGATCGTCAAATTCTCCAAACCTTTGTTATCCATTTCCAGGTGGATCAAACTGCGGCGATTACCCGGATCACCACGCTCTACCGCGAACACCTGCGTGCCTTTGCGGGTATGTTCAAACGAACATAAATAACAACAAAACGCAGGCATGGCGCTGCCTACAGGCGGATCATCATGCATGCCGATATTTGGCCCAAGTAAACGCACGTTAAAATCGGCGGCCGGACTTGATGATTTAGGTGCAAACAACAAAATTTCCTGCGCGGCGGTCTGCGGCGCGGCTGATTGTGACCAGGCCGCATAATTGAAGCGGGCTTTGCGCACCGCCTCATAATTCCACACCGGCACCACCAAATACGGATAACCGCAAGACACCAGGCGCGGCGAGTATTTTTTATGATCCAGATCCGCCGCGTTTAATCCCAAAAATCGGCACAGTTCTTCATCGCTCGGCGCAAATCGATCAATAATCGAACTGACGCTGCGACTGAATTGCACCAAGCTCGGCAAGCCATCTTTAAAGCTGATATTGGCTTCTATAACCCCGACATTCTGCTCAAATTGCACAGTGGTTAGCGGCTCGCTAATAGTCAACTCACCGGCAATAGCCAGCACATAAGCTGCGGCGATCAAGGGATGCCCGGCAAAATTGATTTCGCCAAACGGCGAGAATACTCGCATCCGTAGCGGCTTTTCTGTATCGGCTTGCCGACTGACAAACACCGTTTCCGACAAATTTAGCTCTTTGGCAATCAATGCCATTTTTTCCGGCACTAAGCCCTGGGCATTGGGAAACACCGCGATCTGTGCGCCGTTGAACACCTGATCGGTAAATACATCAGCGATGTAATATTGGTATTTCACGGTTTACTCCGTTTCTGCTGCAAGGGTTAGCGGGGTTTCCAGCCGCATGGACGTAGCTTTAATGGCCACCCGACCGTTATCGATTCGCACCGGATATACAGGCACACTAACATCCTTATCCTCCGCACAAATACCCGTACGCAAATAAAAATGTTGTTTATACATCGGTGAAGCCAGCATAGGCTCACCCGCTATGTCACCTATCATGCCTCTGGATAATACATTGGTCTGGCTAAACGGGTCGTAATTACCGATGGCGTAGATTGCCTGTAAGCCCGGTTGATAAAAAATCGCCACCTGCAGCCCCTGCACCAAGGCACAGATTCCAGAGTCGGCTTGCAAGTCATCAATATCACATACATCTATCCATTGGCTCATGTTATGCCGCCTCCTCGATCAGTTTAAAATGCTTGCGTTCCATAGGATCGGCTGGGCGGATCTGGCCGCGTTCTTCGACAAACACCACGTTGTCGTCGCCTTGTTCGCTATTCACAAAATGCCGGAAGCGTTTTAAGCGATTGTCATCGGCCAAGGTGGTTTTCCATTCACATTGATAGGTTTCAACAACCCGTTGCATCTGCTGTTCCAGTTGCTCGCCCAGGCCCAACCGATCGTCCAGGATTACGCTTTTTAAATAATCCAGACCGCCTTCCATATTCTCCATCCACACCGAGGTACGCTGCATCCGGTCGGCGGTACGGATGTAAAAAATCAGGATGCGGTCGATGTATTTGATCAAGGTGTCCTTATCCAGATTGGTCGCAAACAAATCGGCGTGGCGCGGCTTCATGCCGCCGTTGCCGCACACGTATAAATTCCAGCCATTTTCGGTGGCGATTACGCCAATGTCTTTACCTTGTGCTTCCGCACATTCGCGGGTGCAGCCCGATACGGCAAACTTGATTTTATGCGGCGCTCGCAAGCCTTTGTAACGATTTTCCAGTTCAATCGCCAGACCCACGCTGTCATCGACGCCGTAGCGGCACCACGAACTACCGACGCAGGATTTAACGGTTCTTAGCGATTTTCCGTACGCATGACCGGATTCAAAACCCGCATCGATCAATTCTTGCCAGATCACCGGTAATTGCTCCAAACGCGCACCAAACAAATCCACCCGCTGTCCGCCGGTAATCTTGGTATATAGCTGATATTTTTTGCCGACCTGCCCCAAGGCGATCAGCATATCCGGGTTGATTTCGCCACCAGCAATCCTCGGCACCACCGAATAAGTGCCGTCTTTTTGGATATTGGCTAAAAAAGTATCGTTGGTATCCTGCAAGCCTATATGCTGTTTTTCCAGGATGTAGTCATTCCAATACGAGGCCAGGATGGAACCGACCGCTTGTTTGCACACTTCGCAACCCAAGCCTTTGCCGTGTTTTTCCAGGAGTTCGTCAAAGGTTTTAATCTCCCCGACCATCACCAGATTGTACAAATCCTGCCGAGTATGCGGAAAGTGCTCGCAAATATCGGTATTGACTTCCACACCCAATTTGGTCAGTTCGCTATCCAGTACTGATTTCAATAAAGCCGAGCAACCGCCACAACCGGTGCCCGCTTTGGTCTGTGCCTTTAAATCACCGACACTGCAGCAACCGGCTTCGATAGCGCTACAGATACTGCCTTTACTGACATCGTAGCAAGAGCAGATTTGCGCCGATGCTGGCAAGGCATCTGGCCCCAAACCCACCGAGGCGTCGGAACGCTGCGGTAAAATCAAGGCATCGGGATTGTCCGGCAGTTCGATACCGTTCAAGCAATATTGCAGCAAGGTGCTGTAGCCTGACGCTTCGCCGACCAGTACCGCACCCAGTAAGCGCTTTTTGTCCTGACTGACCACCAGGCGTTTGTAGATTTCGCTGGAGCCATTTTGATAGGTGTACACCAGCGCGCCCTGGGTTCTGGCGTGGGCGTCGCCGATACTGGCAACATCCACACCCATCAGTTTTAATTTGGTGCTCATATCGGCACCGGTAAAACTGCCAACATCACCTGCCAAATCGGCTACCACGCAGCGTGCCATCGCGTATCCAGGCGCGACCAAACCAAAAATCTGGCCGTTCCACAAGGCGCACTCACCAATTGCGTAGATATTGCTGTCAGAGGTGCGGCACTGATTATCAATGACAATGCCGCCGCGCGGGCCCACTTCCAAACCGCAACCGCGCGCAATGTCATCGCGCGGCCGAATGCCCGCGGAAAACAAGATCATGTCGGTTTCCAGCACTGCGCCGTCGGCAAAGTTCATTTTATGTAAACATTCCACACCGTCGTCGATCAGCGTGGTGTTTTTGTTTAAATGTACTTTTACATCCAAAGCTTCGATTTTTTGCTTCAGCATGGCACCGCCGCCATCATCAAGCTGCACGGCCATCAAGCGCGGCGCAAATTCAACGACATGGGTATCCAGACCTAAATCCTTCAAGGCTTTGGCCGCTTCCAGGCCCAACAAACCCCCGCCGATGACCACCCCGACTTTAGATTTTGCTGCGGCGGTTTTCATGGCTTCCAAATCTTCGATAGTACGGTAAACCAAACATTGTGGCCTTTCATGGCCCGGCACCGGCGGTACGAAGGGATACGATCCGGTCGCCAATACCAGCTTGTCGTAATCGACGACCACGCCGTTGGCGGAAGTCACTTGCTTGCGCTCCCGATCGATAGTGGCCGCCTTATCGCCCAAATAAATCTCGATGCCGTGTTCTTCAAAAAAGCCATCAGCCACCAAAGACAAATCGGCGGCGGTTTTTCCGGCAAAATACTCGGATAAATGCACCCGGTCGTAAGCTGCTCTGGGTTCCTCGCAAAAAGTCACAATTCGGTATTGCTCTTTGGCAGTGCTATTCACCAGGCCAGCCAGAAAGTGCTGACCCACCATACCGTTGCCGATGACAACCAGGGTTTGTTTTGTATTCATATCCGGCCTCTATTAACTGGTTTATGCAAACGTGCCAGGCGCATATCGGAGCCAATGGCAATGTAAAGCTGCGATCTCGTGGTGGCTTGTTTGCGTATTTTTAACCAAAAAAAAAGGCGTCCTGATCGAATGAATAAACATTCAAGCAGGACGCCTTTGTCCAGGTATAACACAGGGGTAAGCCTCACCACGAGTCTTGATAAACCTTTAACAAGATTGATGCCAACATTCAAAAGCCTTGCAAACCGGCGGCTGCCGCTTAACCAGCCAAGTAACCAAGCCAGTTAACGCACCTAAATAAGGCAATCAACTCGCCAGATTGCACCACTATGGCCAGCTATAGCCTCAATTAAATCAATTTTTGCCATTAAGTCGGCTGGCACACAAACTGCATCGGATCAATAAATAGCTTAGCCGGATCATCCATGTCATTTACACCTTTCAAATTATTTTCCATGCAGGGCAAGAGCAAAGTGCTGCATATGAGCTGGATCGCCTTTTTTATCAGCTTTGTAGTCTGGTTTAATCACGCCTCCTTGTTGGTATTGATTCAACAAGACTTAGGCATCAGCGAAACCCAAATCGAAATTTTGTTGTTACTGAATGTAGCGCTAACCATTCCAGCGCGGGTAATCACCGGCATGTTGGTGGATAGATTTGGGGCCAAAATCAGTTATAGCGTGTTATTGGCGGTGTGCAGCATCCCGTGCTTTATGTTTGCCAGCGCCGAAAACTTTACCGAGTTGGCCTGGTCGCGGTTTTTGCTGGGTTTTATCGGTGCCGGCTTTGTGGTGGGGGTGCGGATTATCGGCGACTGGTTTCCAGCCAGTCAGGTCGGCACCGCCGAAGGTATTTACGCCGGTTGGGGCAATTTTGGTTCAGCAATAGCGGCGATTTTTCTGCCTGGCCTGGCATTTTATTTTGGCGCAGAACATGGCTGGCGTACGGCGATTGCCCTTACTGGCGTGATAGCGCTGATATATTCGATTATTTATTATTTTAGTGTCGAGAACTTGCCACCGGAAATCGCGGCCTTAAAAGCGCGTCGGCCAATGGCGATGGAAGTGACCAGCATCCGCGACTTGTTTTTATACATGCTTAGTTTGGTGCCCTTGTACGCGACCATCTCTTTATTAGTCTGGAAGTTGTCCGCACCAACCATACAATTATTAAGCGATGGCTGGAGCCTGAGTATCCATGTTTCGGTGTGGTTGCTGTTTTTCATCCATGTTTATCAGTTGGTCAATAACAACGCCGACCGTCTCAGCCAACCCATCGCCAGCATCCACCACTATCAATATCGGCAAGTATTCATTCTGGCGATTGCTTATTTAATTACTTTTGGTTCCAAATTGGCCGTGCTGTCAATGCTGCCGATGTTTTTCTTCAAAACCTTTAGCCAAACCCAAGGCACCAGTATGCTGGACGCCGGCTTTTTAGCCTCCAGTTTTGTGGTGACCAATATCATCGCCCGGCCAGCTGGCGGCTGGCTGAGCGATAAATTTGGTCGCAAATTGTCTTTGTATTTATTCGTGGCGGGCTTGGCAGGCGGCTACTGGTTGATGTCAATGATTTCCGCACAATGGTCAATTAGCTTGACCGTATTGGTAACCTTGCTGTGCTCTGTGTTCATGCAAGCGGCAGAAGGCGCTATTTTTGCCTTTGTACCCTTGGTAAAACGGGCCATCACCGGCGAAGTGGCCGGCATAGTCGGCGCTTACGGCAATGTGGGGGCGATTGTGTATTTGATCATGCTGACGTTTGTCTCCGCCAGCCAATTTTTCCTGATCCTGGGCGTATCCTGCTTTTTGCTGCTGGGATTAATTTACTATCTGGAAGAGCCCAAAAATTACATCACCGAGATCATGCCCGACGGCTCTTTAGTTAAAATAGCCCTGGATTGAACATGGCCAGCCTTAACGTATTAGTAGTCGATGAATTCGATAGCGAGCGCCTGCTGGAAGCGGCCTTGCGCCAACATGGCTGTGAAGTGTTAACGCTGCAACTCAAGCAGCTAAACATGTTGCACATTGTGCAAACCCTGCATCCTGACGTGGTGGTGCTAAATCTGTACACGCCCAGCGAGGCGGTGTTGCAGACCATCATCGAGATTAATCAAAGCTATTCGCTGCCGGTGGTGATATTTGCCGAGGATCAACAAACCGACACCATCAATAAAGTGATTAAAGCCGGCGTCAGCGCGTATATCGTCGATGGCCTGGAACCGAAACGCATTAAAGCCATTGTCGATATAGCCATCGCCCGCTTTAAAGAACAGCATGCGTTAAAGGAAGAACTGAAAAAAACCAAAACCCAACTGGAAGACCGCAAACTGGTGGACAGAGCCAAGGCGATTTTGATCAAGTCGCAAGGCTACACCGAAGATCAGGCCTATCACGCCCTGCGCAAACTGGCGATGGATAGAAATATTGCGATTGGTGAGATGGCGAAAAATGTGATTTCTATGGCGGAGTTGTTTAAATAAGACGCGGTATTGGCTTTAGCGCTTGGTTTGGGAAATCAGGTTTAATTGGATTTTGCGGTGATTGGTGAAAGTCGGCCATCAGCCGCCACACGGAAATTTTCTCCATTGCAGTCACTCAACC
>CAIOHN010000051.1 GCA_903858105.1 uncultured Pseudomonadota bacterium
AAACAAGGATATAGCTTTTACTGGGATAGGGACATTATTTCGGCACGAGTAGTTTTTAGAATCATTATCAAAAATTTTTACGGCAGCCTTAAAGATTTAAAATACTTGTTGCCCTCTTTTTTACCTTACCGACTTCACCTAATGTTGATTGAAAAGTTTGAAAAAAGTCGATAGAGCCCATTCTTTCGCATCTAGTTGCACGCTGTCGGCTAGATTACCCTTGGTCACAACACCTCCCCACACCTCATGCTAACGATTGTCGTTGGCTTCTGACTTTCCAGATAACTTACGCCTACCTCATAACGCCATCAACCCTGAGTGGCAAAACCAGGCGGTCTTTGATCACGCCAGCCACCGGAGCTCTAAAAAAATTGCGGCATATCACCCTAGTAGCTAGGCAAAACACACATATTTAGCCTATTTCAACTTTTCAGTGGCTCTGGAAGCCACGCCAAACCACACTTAAAACATGGCATGGCTATTGCTTTTAATTATCCGCAACCAGTTAACTCGTCTAGCTTCGCCTAACTCAAGAGCACTGGTTTTGATACCAAACGTTAACAAGCTGCCAAGGATGGCAGCGCCTTAAACGTTTGCGCAAAAATTTCTAAGTCAGAATCTGCAATTCCAGCCCTCTTCTACTAGGTTCCCCTAAAAAACCCTTTTGGGCTAAGTCGTGTTGGGAAATAATTGATGTTACTCCCCTCATCCCAACCTTCTCAATGAGGGAGAAGGAGTTTAGTTCCCTACCATCACAGGCTACCAGGCCAGCAACGCACTTAAAGCAAATGCTTGATAGCCTGCTTCTCTTCTTTTAACTCAATTTCGTTTTGACGTAGTCTTTCCAAGCTAAATTCGTTTAAATCCAGCCCTTTGACAATACTAATTTGTCCATCAATCACGGTGACAGGGAAGGAATACACCAAACCTTCTTCAATGCCGTAACTACCGTCTGACGCTACCGCCATACTCACCCAATCGCCATCATCAGTGCCGTGCGCCCAGACTCGCATGTGTTCGATTGCCGCATGCGCTGCTGATGCGGCGCTGGATTGGCCGCGCACTTTGATAATTTCTGTGCCGCGATATTGCACGGTGGGGATAAATTCGTCGACGAACCAGGATTTTTCCATCAGCGACAGCGCATCCATACCTTTTACTTTTGCGTGGTGTAAATCAGGGTATTGGGTGCAGGAATGATTACCCCAAATCGCCACATTTTTAATATCGCGACTCAGGACACCGCACTTTTCGGCCACTTGGCTGATAGCGCGCTTGTGATCCAGCATGGTCATGGCCGTAAAACATTCAGGCGCCAGATCCGGTGCATTGTTAATGGCTATCAAGGCATTGGTATTGGCCGGATTACCAGTAACCAACACTTTGACGTTGCGACTGGCGACTTCGTTAAGTGCCCGGCCTTGGGTAATGAAGATCTGTGCGTTATCCAGCAACAAATCGCTACGCAGCATTCCGGGTCCGCGCGGCTTGGCACCCACTAAAAAGGCATAATCGACATTATCAAACGCCACCTTGGGGTCGTCGGTGATGATGATCTTGTTAATTAAAGGAAAAGCGCAGTCGTTCAACTCCATCACCACGCCTTGCAGTTGTTTCATCGCCGGCGGAATTTCCAGCAAGCGCAAGACAATAGGCTGATCGGGGCCCAACAACTCACCAGCCGCCAAATGAAATAACAGGGAATAACTTATCTGACCAGCTGCACCTGTTACAGCAATATCCACGGGCGTTTTCATCTGCGTTCCTCTTTGATTATTAAATTCATCCAGCGCCGACTAACCCGGCGCAACTTTTTCAATATGACATAAAGCTTTTAAGCAAACAATCTCTAATTCCCTGGCCGCCTCTGCGCCGCGGATAATGCCGCTATAAACGCTTTATTGGGTATAATGTTGCCGGTTAATCGTATGCGTCAAGCCACTATCTTTTTACATCTGGTAGATTAATGAAAAAATTGCTATTTCAATTTGATACGGACAGCCATCCGTCCGTTTTTGACACCGTCGTCGCTTACGATGGTGGCGCAGACCACGTTATCGGTCACTGCAACTTAACGCCCGACAATGTCGCTGGCCTGGTGGAAGGCGCGATTTTTACCCGCGCACCCAAAGATAAAAAAAATACTGCAATTTTCATTGGCGGCAGCAAAATCGAGGCCGGCCAAAACTTGCTGGCGGCAGTACAAAAATGTTTCTTCCCCGGCTTTCAAGTCTCTGTCATGTTGGATAGCAATGGCAGCAACACCACAGCGGCAGCGGCCGTAGCCAAGTTAGGCAGCAGCGCATCTTTAGCCGGCAAAAAAGCCGTGGTTTTAGCTGGTACCGGCCCGGTAGGCCAACGCGCAGCAGCGATGATGGCTTTGGAAGGCGCTAAAGTCAGTATTACTTCCCGACATATTTTTAACGCAGAAAAAGCCTGCTTTGCGATGAAAGAACGCTTTGGCGTCGATCTAACACCCGTGGAAGCAGCCGACTATGACAGCCGCGCTGCAGCCATAGCCGACGCCAATATCGTGTTGGCCACAGGTGCGGCCGGTGTGCAATTACTAAAACCCGAACACTGGCAAAATAATCCTAATCTGCAATTACTGGCCGATGCCAACGCCACCCCGCCTGTCGGTATCGGCGGCACCGACGTCATGGACAGGGGCGAACATCGTCACGGCAAAATCGTCTGGGGTGCTATCGGCTTTGGCACGCTAAAACTGGCATTGCATCGCGCCTGTATCGCCAAACTCTTTGAAAGCAACAAGCAGGTCTTCGACGCGGAAATTATTTTCGCACTCGCCAAAGCCATGGCTTAATCGCCAAGCGGCTCGACGTGCCCACCACTGCCATGATCCACTCGCGCGAACACGCTGCCGCCATCTTTCAGGCTGGTGTGGCAGCGGCTGATCCGTATCTGGCAGTGAAGCGCTTTTTACGTGCAGCCGGTCAGCAATTACAGATTGATCTGAATCAAGCTAGCTCGCGTAACGGCAGTTGGGAACGTATCCATCTAATAGCCTTTGGTAAAGCGGCTTGCGCCATGGCAAACGCTGCTCAGCAAATCATTCCCGCAGATCGCTTAGCAGGCAAAGGCATTGCGGTGACCAATTACGAAAACCTGACAGCCGTCGATAATTTTGAGGTGCTGGCTGCCGGCCACCCGCTACCAGATGAAAACGGCTTACTTGCGGCATCACTTATCAGCGAACGACTACAGAGTGCCAAAGCCGACGAGTTGATTTTGGTGTTGGTGTCGGGTGGCGGATCTGCGCTGCTGCCCTGCCCCGTTGAAGGCATCAGCCTGGCCGACAAAATCGCCACGACCCAATTACTACTGGCTTGCGGCGCGACTATCAAGCAGATCAATTGTGTCCGCAAACATCTGTCCAAATTAAAAGGCGGTGGACTGGCGCGACTTGCTGCCCCAGCCGAGCTACATGCCTTGATTTTGTCTGATGTACTGGATGACGACTTAAGCGCCATAGCCAGCGGGCCAACCGTCGCCGACGAGACTACATTTGCAGACGCTATCGGTATATTGCAAGCATTTGGCATATGGGAGCAAATACCGTTGTCCGTACAAGATTATTTGCAAAAAGGCGTAAACGGTTTTCATCAGGAAACCCCAAAAAGCGGCGATAGTATTTTCCAAAAAACCGGCTTTAGCCTGATCGGCAGTAATGCCATCAGCGTGGATGCCTCAATAGCTGCCGCAAATAACCTAGGGTACAAAACCCAACTCTACAGCAAACAACTGTGCGGCGAAGCCCGCCTGGTGGCAGAGCAATGGGTACAACACGCATGCGCCATATCCGCTGACATTAAACAGCCCACCGCCCTGATAGCCGGTGGCGAAACCACAGTGACTGTAAAAGGCGGCGGCAAAGGCGGTCGCAATCAGGAAATGGCGCTGGCGTTTGCCGTGGCTGCGGAACAACAGGGCTTAACAGGCAACTGGACATTTTTAAGCGGCGGCAGCGACGGTCGCGATGGCCCGACTGATGCGGCAGGCGGCATGGTCGATCCTGGCTCACTGCAGCGCATGCGGCATTGCGCTATCGACCCAGCCGCCATGCTGGACGATAATAACGCTTATCCGGCTTTAAAAGCCGCCAACGATTTACTGCTCTGCGGCGCAACCGGCACCAACGTGGCCGATCTGCAAATCTTGCTGCTGCAGCCCAACGAATAACCCGAACTTACCTTAGGAGAACACCATGTTTAGCAAGTCGATGACCATTGAAGGTTTTGATAACGAACTCTTTCAGGCCATGGAACAGGAACGGCAACGTCAGGAAGATCATATCGAACTGATCGCCTCGGAAAACTACGCCAGCCCACGCGTTTTGGAAGCACAAGGCTCGCTGCTGACCAATAAATACGCCGAAGGCTATCCAGAAAAACGCTATTACGGCGGCTGTGAATATGTCGATATCGTTGAGCAATTGGCCATCGACCGCGCCAAAGAGTTATTCGGTGCCGATTACGCCAACGTGCAACCGCATTCCGGCTCGCAAGCCAATATGGCGGTATTCATGTCGTTGATTCAACCGGGCGATACTATCCTGGGTCTGAGTCTGGCCGATGGCGGCCATTTAACCCACGGTGCCAAGCCTAACTTTTCCGGCAAAATCTATAACGCCATCCAATACGGCTTGGTGGCGGCAACCGGCGAAATCGACTACGAACAAGTCGAAGCACTGGCATTGGAACACAAGCCTAAAGTCATTATCGCTGGCTTCTCGGCTTATTCGCGCATCTGGGATTGGCAACGTTTCCGCGACATCGCCGATAAAGTGGGTGCGTATTTAGTGGTTGATATGGCGCATGTCGCCGGTCTGGTGGCAGCAGGTCTGTATCCCAACCCGGTGCCTATCGCCGACGTAGTCACCAGCACCACCCACAAATCCCTGCGCGGCCCACGCGGCGGCTTGATTTTGTGCAAAAGCAACCCGGACCTGGAAAAGAAAATCAACTCCAACATCTTTCCTGGCATTCAAGGCGGCCCCTTGATGCATGTGATTGCTGCCAAAGCCGTGGCCTTTAAAGAAGCCATGACCCCGGAGTTTAAAACCTATCAACAACAAGTGATTAAAAACGCCCAAGCGATGGCGGAAGTGTTTATCAAACGCGGCTTTGACGTCGTGTCCGGAGGCACCGACAATCATTTAATGCTGGTATCTTTGATCCCGAAAGGCATCACCGGCAAAGCCGCCGACGCTGCTTTAGGTCGCGCGCATATCACCGTGAATAAAAACGCGGTACCACACGACCCGCAATCGCCATTCGTCACCAGCGGCATCCGCGTCGGCACCCCCGCGCCTACTTCACGCGGCTTTAAAGAAGACGAAGTCCGCCAAGTGGCGCATTTAATGTGCGATGTGATGGATAACATCGACGATGAAAGCGTGATTGATGCAGTGCGGGAAAAAGTGCATTTGTTGTGTGCGCGGTTTCCGGTTTATTCGGCGGAGTGATTTTAGTTTACTTGACTTAATACGACGTGTCGCTGTCGCGACGGATTGCTTAGAAGTCGGTTTCACGAAAAACAAGGATGTTTTTCGTGAAACCGACATTAAAATCATCCATCGCGATAGCCACACAACCATTTGAGTCTCTTCACCCCAACCCTCTCAAGCAGGAGAGGGAGCGAACCTAAAAACTCAAGACTAAAGGCTAACAGCCATCAACCGTGATGCACCCGATCCGGCACAATCAAGCCATCTTCCATATACAACACATGATCCATCCTGGCCGCCAAATCAGGATCATG
>CAIOHN010000052.1 GCA_903858105.1 uncultured Pseudomonadota bacterium
ATTGCGGCTAGCTCTAAAAATTAAAAAATCTGGTTTTACTCCAAGGGGGGCCGTAAAAGCCGATCAGTTCCTTCTACCTCCGGGAGAAGCTTAGGATGAGGGTATATAAACCAATGGCTTGCTGATTTATAACCCCTCACCCCAGCCCTCTCCCGCAAGGAGAGGGGGCTTTTACAACAGCCTCTTTAGGTAGAAGGTTAGGCTGAGAGGAATAAAATCAATTGCTTACACCCTTCGACCCCGGCTTTCTCCCGCTGGAATGGAGGGTTTAGATGCTTACTTACATCGAGTGCATCTGGTAATCTACCCGGGCTGGCGGCGTTTTATCACGGGCGTCAGGGGTTTTTTTGCGGTTTTGGTCGATACGTTCTTGCGAATATTGGGAGATCATTTGATCCCAGTTGGCGTATTGTTCATAGTCTTTTTTGCCGGCTGCTTTACGTTTCGCAAACAGCTCTTTTCCAGCCTCAATCAGTTGATCTGGAGTCTTGCCGTCGATGGCATCCATAAATTCCTGGTTATTCCGGATTTCATCGCGTAAAGTCCAGAACGATACTTCAAACTCGATCCGTTGATCCAGTGGCAGTTTTTCTTTGATTTGGCTGATGGATCTGTTGATCGTTTTTAAACTACTTCCATTGATTTGATTGCTTTTATTACAACCAGCCAATAACGTACACAGCAAAAAAATCAAAACAGTTGACGCTTTCTTCATGATGCAGCCTCCCAGTGGCTAAATAAACAAACCCGAATTTTGTATTTATAATGGTTGCAACGCGGGTTACCAAACAAACCAAATTACTCGGTAATTAAAAATACAAGCTTACCACATGCTGGAATTTATCCAACTTCTCAAACAGCGTTATCAAAATGTACTACAGCAGCTGGATAAAAAAAATACCCAGTATCTGGAATATCAGCAACGCATAGAACAATTGTTACACGCCGAGGCCTTTATCCGGAAAGGCGAGTTGGTTGACAATACGCCTGGCTTTCCGCTGCAAATTGCCGTGATCGGCCCAACCCAGGCTGGCAAAAGTTCTGTGGTGAATCTGTTGTTGAATACCGATGCGGCCGGGGTTAGCCCCTTGGCCGGCTATACGGTGCATCCGCAAGGCTTTTGTCACGGTCTTACGCCGGATGATTGCGATGGCTTGCAACATTATTTTGGCCGTTTTCAGTGCCTGGAACAGAGCGAATTACGCAGCGGACGCTACGATTGTTATTCGCTCAGCGTCACGGCGGCAGCATCGTCTTTATTACCCGCTGGAGTGTGTTGGGACACGCCGGATTTTGACTCGATAGATGCTGCCGATTACAAAGAAGGCGTGATTCGCACCATCGCCTTGGCCGATGTGGTGGTGTTGGTGGTGAGTAAAGAAAAATATGCCGACCAATCGGTGTGGGAAGTCATGAAAGCCATTGAAGTTTTTCAGCAGCCCACCCTGATCTGCCTGAATAAGCTGAGCGAAGACAGCGCAGCGCTGATCACTGAATCCCTACAGCAAAAATGGTTACAGACCCGACAAGATACGGTGCCGACGATAGTGCCTTTGTTGTTTCAAAAATCGGCTGGCGCACCCAGTTGGCCGCCTAGCGCTAGTCGGGTGCTGATCGATTTAAGTAAAAAAACCACGCGCAATAAACACGCTATTCGTCAACAGCAGTTGCTCAGTCGTTACTGGTTGCAGTGGTTGGAGCCGGTACTGGCCGAGCATCATGCCCAACATCACTGGCAAAACCTGGTGGATCAAAGTCTGGCGCAGGCGCTTAAAGACTATCAGCGGGATTATTTAAATCACCCGCATCATTACGAAACCTTCCAAAACGCCTTACTTAATCTGCTGACGTTGCTGGAAATTCCAGGCATTGCCAAAATCTTGGGTAAAACCCGCCGCGCCATGACCTGGCCGTTTCGTAAATTATTTGCCTTGGGCGGCGGCAGGGCGGCTATCAGCCCCAATCAAGAGTTGGCGGTACTTAACCAGTTGGGCGAGCATTTGTTGATCCAACTGGCCGATCACTTATTGGAAAAAACCGAAACCGCAAGTGATAGTCGCTGGTGGAAAGAAACCGCGATGGCCTTGCGGCAAAGACGCAGCGAGCTATTGCAGCATTTCCAGCAAGCGGCGGCGGATTATCACCAGGATTTTCAGCAGGACGTGGAAGCTACCGCGCAACGCTTGTATCACAAATTGCAGGAGCAACCGCTGGTGCTAAACAGCTTGCGCGCTACCAGGGTAACAACCGATGCTGGCGCGTTGCTGCTGACTTTGCAAGCTGGCGGCATTGGTATTCACGACTTAGTGATTGCACCATTGATGCTGACGATTACCTCGCTGCTGACGGAAAGCGCGATAGGCAGTTATATGCAGCACGTGGAAGCGGACTTAAAGCAGCATCAGCTGCATACAGTTAAAACCGCGCTGTTCGAGGCTTGCTTAAAGCAGCGTCTGTACGTTTTGCCGCAGGGCGTCAATTCGCCAACCCGCTTCAATATCTCCGAACAACTTTTATCTCAAGCGGAACAGGCGCTAAAAGAGAAGAAACATGGCTTACGATTACTCTGAATTGCTGACCCAGGCCCGACATTGGGCGGAAACGGCTCATGTCCAAGGCCGACTAAGCGCCGAACGGCTGCAATTATTGACCGACCTGGATACACGGAGCGCAGACGGCTTATTTGCTGCCAACTTAAGCGATGCCCGACCTTTAATCGTGGCATTTATGGGTGGCACTGGTGTGGGAAAAAGCAGTTTGTTAAATCGGCTGGCCGGTCTGGCCATTGCCAGAGCGGGTGTCGAGCGGCCAACCTCGCGGGAAGTCACCCTATATCACCACCAAAGTTTGGCTATCAACAAACTGCCCGCAGGTTTGCCGCTGGACAGCATCAAAATTGCGCAGCATAACCATGCCGACAACAGCCACATCGCCTGGATCGACATGCCGGATTTTGATAGTGTGGAACTTGGCAACAAACGCCTGGTGCTGGAATGGCTGCCGCATATCGACGTACTTTTGTATGTTGTCAGCCCGGAGCGCTATCGCGACAACAAAGCCTGGCAATTATTACAAGCGGAAGGCGCCAAACACGCATGGTTGTTTGTGATGAATCAATGGGATCGTGGACTAGCAGTGCAGTACGACGATTTTAAACAGCAGCTCGGCAAAGCCGGTTTTGAAAATCCCTTGATTTTTCGCACCAGTTGCAGCGAGCCGGAAGGCGACGAATTTGCCCCATTGCTGGAGCAACTGCGGCAACTGTCCGGTAAACATAGCGTCGCCCAACTGGAACAGCGTGGCGAACAATTGCGCAGACAGCAATTACTACAAGCCTTGCAACAAGTAGCCGATGATTTTGCCGGTCAGGACTTTCAGCAGTTGCAGCAAAACCTGGACGTGCTCTGGCAGCATACCGAAGCCAGCTTGCAGCAAG
>CAIOHN010000053.1 GCA_903858105.1 uncultured Pseudomonadota bacterium
CCGGAAGTGTTACAGAACGGCGTCTGTGTAATTCCGCAAGTCACGTGTACTGCACCGGAAGTGTTACAGAACGGCGTCTGTGTAATCCCGCAGGTCACCTGTACCCCGCCGGAAGTGTTACAGAACGGCGTCTGTGTAATTCCGCAAGTCACGTGTACTGCACCGGAAGTATTACAGAATGGCGTCTGCGTGATCCCACAAGTCAACAACCAAACCCCGACTGCCAATGACGCCAGCGCGAGCTTCAATGAAGACAGTCAGGTACAGATAAGTTTAACCGGCACCGACCCTGAGCAAAGTGCATTGACTTATACGATAGTCACTCAGCCGTTGCATGGCAAGGTCAGCTTGGCGGCAAATATCGCAAGCTATGTACCTGATCTAAATTTTGCAGGAACTGATAGTTTTACTTTCAAAGTTAATGATGGGCAACTCGATTCGCTACCGGCAACCGTGTCGCTGACCGTGATTGGGCAAAACGATGCTCCGACGGCCGATTCATCCAAAATCACTACCGATCAGGATACTGCCAAAAGCTTTGTCTTATCAGGCTTTGATGTGGAGGGTACACCCACTTTTAGTATCGTAAACGCACCACAACATGGCGCGGTGACCTTAGTCGGCAATGTAGCCACTTACACTCCGGCAGCAGGTTATTTTGGAGTCGACAGTTTCCAATTCAAAACTAGCGATGGCCTGTTGAGTTCCGCCACGGCGGTTATCGACATTGTCGTGATTAAAAAAGGCACGATTTATCGACTGAACGATACCGGCATTACCCTGCAACAATGTTACAGCGCCGGCATCTCAACCTTGGGCAATTGTAGCGGCGCTTCGGCAATCGCCTTGAATGCCGGGCAGGATGGCATGATCGGTCGAGACGTTAAGGCCAACAATGATCAGGACGGACATGCAGGCTTTACCTTTACTAAAGTTTGTAACAGTGGCGAATTGGCAGGTCGAGGGAATTGCCCGAGTAACCCGATTCTTGGAAATGGCGCTAACGATTGGGGCTGTACTCAAGACAATGTCGCTGGTCTGATTTGGGAAATTAAGACCGATGATGGTGGCTTGCGTGATAAGAGCCATAAATATACCAACTTCAGCGCCGCGTATAACCCGACGGCAAACTATGCTACCGCCACCGATGCAACTGGTTATGTAAATGCCATCAATGCCTTGCATGGTGCTGAACGGCTCTGTGGTGCAACGGATTGGCGCTTACCCAGCAAGCGAGAATTACTCAATAGTGTTGACTTTAGCATTGCTTATGCCGGACCTGTGCTTGATAGTCAATATTTTCCAAATAATGGCGGTTATGAATTCTGGACCTCCTCAGCCTTATCCGGCGCAACCGATAGTGCGTTTTTTATCGATTTTAGCGACGGACTGGCTTATTACGAGTTACGTACTACTAGCTATGCCGTGAGGTTAGTGCGTACCAGTCAATAACGCATAGATGTTTTTTTAACATTACTAAGCGATTTCATAACGAGAATTAACTTATTTGGAGCAGGCAGATGATTACAAAATCACAACACACCATCCAGCGCTGGAAATACGCCGCTGTTAGCGGAGGTCGCGGCTACCTTGCGGCGTTTATGGCCGTCGGGTTGCTACTTGGGGCATCGGTGAATCAAGCCGCGCCGTTTGTTTTATCCGGCGATGGACAGGAAGCAACTGATACTGCGACAGGTCTCATCTGGCGCCGTTGCCTGGAAGGCATGACCTGGAACGGCAGCACTTGCAACAACGCGGCAAATTTCTATACCCATGAACAGGCATTTCAACGGGCGACCAGCCAAGCCACCTTAAGCAACGCTGCCTGGCGCCTGCCGAATGTCAAGGAACTGGAAACACTGCTGATTGAAAATCCGCCGACGGCAACCTTGGTTGACGCGGCTATTTTCCCAAACACGCCGCCTGATCTGTTTTGGACCTCAACGCCCTATGCAAGCGATGGTAACGGCGTCTGGGTCGTTGATTTTTCAGTAGGGGTGGTTGCTGCTGTGTTGCGTAGCAATATTAACTATTTGCGCCTAGTGCGCTGAGAGAAACCTAGTCCGCTTGGCATC
Organism: uncultured Pseudomonadota bacterium; assembly: GCA_903858105.1. GTDB lineage: Bacteria > Pseudomonadota > Gammaproteobacteria > Methylococcales > Methylomonadaceae > Methylomonas. The sequence goes on from CAIOHN010000053.1 coordinate 2,076, forward strand.
TCCATGTTAGCTGGACACTTCCTATTAAGGGGATTATCACTATGTTATTTTTAAAATACTTCAATAGAGGAGGCGTTGTCTGGCTATTGCTGATCTTACTCGGCGGAAGCTGGAACTGCCAAAGCTTGGCGGCTTCGACCACCCCGCTGACCACTTGTTATTGCAGCGATGGCCGTGCAATCAACATCAGCGAAGACTGGTTGAGCAAACAATGCTTTGACCCGGCGCTTAATTACACCACCAACAATACCGTTGCCTGCAATAGTCAACCGGTGTTTCAGTCTTCGATGACTTGGAATCAATTCAGCAGCAATACTTATTCCTGTTCGAATACCTGTGAAAAAGGTACGCCGTTGCCTTCGCCCTTGATTTTTTTGAATCAAGGGGGTGATCGGCAGCTTA
>CAIOHN010000054.1 GCA_903858105.1 uncultured Pseudomonadota bacterium
CTAAGCCGCTATTATGTTAGCGACAATGGCAGCGGGATAAATCAGGAATACCGGAAACGGGTTTTTGAAATATTCGAGCGCTTGAATTATCGCGATAGTACGGTCGGCACCGGCATTGGCTTATCGATTGCCCGACGCATCGTGACCAGTTGCCGCGGCAACATCTGGATAGAAAATAATACCGAGGGCGGCACTGTCATAGTGTTTGAACTCCCCAATATTGAGATTAGCAACCGTGACGCATAAACTACAGCCTGTTTTTGATGTGCTACTGGTTGACGACGAACCGGCTGACGCGCATCTGATCAAAATGAGTTTCAAAGAAAATCAGGTGCCCTGTAATCTGCATCATGTCTATGACGGTGTCGAGGCTATGGCTTTTTTGCAACGGCAAGGCGAAGCCAACCAAAATGTTCCGCGCCCGGATTTAATTTTGCTGGATTTGAATATGCCGCGAATGAATGGCCGCGAGTTTCTGGCGCAAATCAAAACCTCAGCCGATCTGTCCAGCATTCCGGTGATTGTACTCACCACCTCCGATATAGAGCGGGATGTCGTTTCCAGCTATCGACTGGGCGCAAACAGCTACATCACCAAGCCAGTCGACATTGAGCACTTTATCGAGATAGTGCGGCAAATTAACGGCTATTGGTTCTCGGCGGTACGCTTGCCGGCCAAGGCAGAAAGATGATGGCAACGATGGGATTAAGCGTATTACTCATAGAAGACGAGCCTGGCGACGCCAATTTGGTGCGTCAGTACTTAAAGGCCTCACCAAATTTGCCTATCGAATTAACCTGGGCCGAAAACCTGACAGATGGCATTGCGCGCTTGACTCACACCGCTGTGGATGTGGTTTTGCTGGATTTGAACCTACCGGATTCACAAGGCCTGAACACTTTATTGCGTCTGCATAGCGCTGCTGCCATGTTGCCGATTATTATTCTGACCGGCCACGACGACACCGAGTTTGCGGTAAAAGCCTTGGATTGCGGCGCACAGGATTATTTAGTCAAATCCGGCATCGATACCGATAGCTTGGTGCGGGCCATCCGCTATGCGATGAGCCGCGTCAGCCTGGAAAAAAGACTACACGAATCCGAACAGCGCATGAGCATGGCCTTGCAGGGCGCTGAGTTGGGTTTGTGGGATTGGCATATTTCCACCGGCAAATTGGCGTTCAACGATCAGTGGAGCAACATGCTGGGTTACGCGCCCGGCGAAATAGAACCGGACATTGCCAGTTGGAAGCACTTGGTACATCCCGACGATTGGCAGTCGGTCAATAGTGCTTTGCAGGCAGTTCTGTCCGGCGAGAACGAATTTTATTCCGCAGAACATCGCGTCATTCATAAGCAAGGACATGCTGTCTGGGTACACGCCACCGGCAAAGTGCTGGAGCGGGACAATCAAAATCAGCCTATTCGTGCCGTGGGCATTAATCAAAACATCAGCTTGCGCAAAGAGTCGGAGTTTCGCGACCACTTGTTAATCTCGGCCCTGGAAACGGTTCAGCATGGCGTGGTTATTACCGACATCAATGCCCACATCGAGTGGTCCAATCAAGCCTTTGAAACGCTTAGCGGCTACAGCCGAGCGGAAGCCATCGGTATGCGCCCCAACGAACTGGTCAAATCCGGCAAACAAGATCAGGCGTTTTATCAAAACTTGTGGCAAACCATCTTAGCTGGTAAAACTTGGCGTGGCGAAATTGTCAATCGCCGTAAAAACGGCGAACTCTACGACGAAGAACTGGCCATCACGCCGGTTAAAGATCAACAGGGCTGCATCCGCCACTTTGTCGGCATTAAGCAGGATGTCAGCGCCCGCAAGCGCATGCAGGCCGAGCTTTGGGAGTTGGCAACCACTGACGGCTTGACCGGTTTTTTGAATCGGCGGCATTTTATGGCGCGCCTGGACGATGAATTAAGTCGAGCGCTACGCAATGACAATCATCAGGTGGCTGTGTTGATGCTGGATCTGGATCATTTCAAACGCGTCAACGACAACTACGGTCACCGGGCTGGCGATGCGGTACTACAACATTTTGCCGATATTATCCGCGCAGACTTGCGCAAGATCGACGTAGTTGGCCGGATAGGCGGCGAAGAATTTGCTATTTTTCTGCCGGACACTGACACCTACCAGGCCTTGGCGTTTGCGGAACGCTTGCGCCAGAAACTGGCTGGTACGCCACTGGCCGTCGATGAACGCTCAATAAACGTAACCGTCAGCATCGGTATAGCGCTAATGAATCACGAAACCAGCACCTCAGACACCGTACTGACACAAGCTGACAAAGCCCTGTATTTGGCTAAGGAAAGTGGCAGAAATCGGGTCAGGATCTGGTCAGCATAAACCAAAACAGTTAGCCACCCAGAACAGGTCGGCTAGGCCTCTAGCGTATAAAACACGTTAGAAAAATCGATGTACGCTTCCACTTTATCGCCGCGTCGCCTATCTTGTATACGTTTTTCCAGGATGTCCGGCGGCACCGGCTTATCGCTCCGTCGGCGATCATTTTCAATATCGCGCTGTTTGTAGCATCTCACCAAAATTTCGCTGTCGTGGAACAGCAAGCCATTTAGATTTTTAAGCGCACGGATGCCAGTGTCGTCGCAATCGATGGACACCAAGCCGTGATGTTCCAGTTGATTGGTTTGTTTATCGCGGATAACCAATACCTCAGCTTTGACTACCTGTTTTGACTGTTTGCTAAAATCCCCGGCGACGGCCTGAGCCACAAACTTGTAGAGTTCATTGGGCCGGGTAGTGGCTGGGACGTTCCTAAAAAAAAGCATCATAGCGATCAGGCATTTAAAGAGATTTTAAAAGCACATCAAGCGGTAAGCACACGCCGCCTGGATTTAGGTAAAGCTCCATTTTCGGGCTACTACATTAACAAACAAACTAAGCCGCCAACTCCTTTAGCCAATCCTATTATCGTGTCTATTCAAAGGTCGACGCTACAACTATAGTTAATTATGGCAATTTTTCGCAGCCATATCGCCCGTGAGCCTTAGGCCACGGGCGTATGCATTGGCTAAGCCTGCCCTAAATCCGCCAAAATCTTGTCCCTGACCAATTGCCCGGACAAAGTCACCATCGGCATGCCGCCACCCGGATTAACACTGCCACCGACGAAATACAGGTTGCTTAATTGCTTGCTGCGTTGCGGGGCTTTGAAACCCAGATTTTTCCAGCGATCTGCGACCACGCCATATATAGAGCCTTGATTGGAATAATAGCGCGCTTCAATATCATGCGGCGTCCAATATTCTTCGGTGATGGTGTGTTTGCGTAAATCGGTCAAACCCATCCGCTCCAGTTTGACTAATATCCGCTCGCGCAAGGCCAGATAGTCTTCCGGCGCCAACGGTTTGTCGGGATTGAGGTGCGGAATATGCGGTAAGATTTTAATAATCTCGCAACCCTCTGGCGCCTGGCTGGGATCGGTTTTGCAAGGTGCGACCAGATAAATAGTCGGGTCGTCGGACAAGCGACCACTATGGAACACCGCATCGAAATGTTCACGCGGATGATCGGAATAAAAAAAGTTATGGTGCGCCAATTGCGGATAAATCCGGTTCACACCCAGATGTAACACCAGACCTGAACATGTCGGCTCGAAACGCTGCATTTTTTTCAGGTCAGCAGCCGGACTATGCAGCAGTTTCTCCATCGCCGGAATCACTTCCATATTGGATACCACAATATCGGCAGCCAACACTTCACCGCCCTGCAGGCGGATGCCGGTGGCGCGTCCAGCTTGATATTGAATTTCTTCGACTTCCGCATGCAAGCGAATATTCACACCCAGTTCAACAGCCAGCTTTTCCATAGCCTGCGCCAAACCGTACATGCCGCCTTTGACATACCACAAGCCATATTCGTACTGAATGTAGGGCATTAAGTTCATCAAAGCCGGCGAATCGTAAGGCGAAGAACCGACGTATTTAATAAAATAATTCATAATATCGATCAGTTTGGGATGGCTGATAAAGCGCCTTACCCCCTGATCCATCGAGCGAAACACATCAAAGTTCAAACTGCGCAGCGGCCCGTAAAACTTTAACAATTCCCAAAACGTATCCAGACCTTTGGCAAAATAACCGGCTTCGGTTTCGCTGCCCAGTTTTTTGGAATAGGCCATAAAGCGGGCAAATTCGGCGGCGGTATTTGGGCCTAGCTTGTCCAGTTCGCGGCGCTGATTTTCCGGGTCTGCGCATAAATCTATCGTGGTGCCGTCTTCAAAAAAATTGCGCCAATGCGGTTCGACTTTTTCGATACCGACGTAATCGGCCATATTTTTGCCGACTTTGCTAAACAAGGCCTCAAAGATATGCGGCATGGTCAGAATGGACGGCCCCAGATCAAAAGTAAAACCATCTTTGGTCATGATATTAAGCTTGCCGCCGACTTTATCGTTTTTTTCGATCAAATCGACCTGAAAACCCTCAGAAGCCAGAGAAATCGCTGCCGACAAGCCGCCCAGACCGGCGCCGATCACCACGACGCGTTTATTTTTATTGTTTTGGTTCATCAATAGTTCCGTTTCCATGACAACAGTAATTTAAGATTTTGCCATCTTTGGGTTAAATCAAAAGCCGAGTATTCGCGAAAAGCTTCCAGAGCCGGCCAATTGCGTTTAATGCGCTGCAGTAAGGTGCCTTCGCCATAAACAAAATCCATATAGCCTTTGAACTGTGCGTAGCGTTGCTCAGAATATGGAAACCAGTTGGGCTCTTTGGGCAAGTGGCTGCGACTGGTCATCCCCGATACGGGGTAACTAAAATTACGCAAACCCTCCGCGCCATGATAACGACCAAAACCGCTTTTTTTAACACCACCAAACGGCAAGCCAGGATGGCCGATGTTTTTCAACACATCGTTAATCGCCCAGTTACCCACTTGCAACTGACTGGCGACCCGTTCGGCTTTGCTAATATCGTTGCTCCAGATGCTGGCATTCAGACCAAACTCGCTGTCGTTGGCTAAGCGCAGCGCGTCGGCCTCATCGCTAAATGCCATTACTGGCAGCAGCGGCCCAAAGCTTTCTTCGCGCATTACCCGCATGCCGTGATGCACATTCCACAGCAACACCGGCTTAAGATAATTACCCTGCTTCTCCAATGGCCCTGAGGCTTTTGCGCCTTGTGCCAGCGCATCGTCATACTGCGCCTGGACGATGGCAAATTGCCGCTCGGCGGTCATTGCCCCCATATCGCCTTGCGCGCCGTGACCGACTTTGAGTTGCGCCACCCCGTCCAGCAACATCTTTACAAAGCGATCATGGCTGTCTTGTTGCACATACAAGCGCTCCACCGACACGCAGACCTGACCACTGTTACAAAAGCCACCGTACAAGGCTGCATCGCAAGCGCGCTGCAATGCCGCATCGTTAAACACCAGCATCGGATCTTTACCGCCCAACTCCAGCAACACTGGAATCGGGTGCTGCGCGGCACGTTGCATTACCGCCCGCCCACTAGCCAGTCCACCGGTAAAAAATACCAAATCTGGACCGGCGTCGATCAGTTGCGCGCCGGTTTCGCCAGCACCCACCAGCCATTGCACCAGGCCTTGGGGCAAATCCAGTTTGGCGAATAAATCGATAATCAATTGCCCAACCGGCAAGCTTAATTCTGAGGGCTTCAAGATGACCGCGTTACCGGCAAACAGCGCGGTAATGATAGGCCCGACCGAAAGTTGAAACGGGTAATTCCACGGCGAAATCACCGCCACCACGCCATAAGGTCGGCGCTCGATGCCGGCTGTCGCACCAGGAAAGGCAAACGGCGAGGTGGGTATGCCTTGATAACTTAAAATACTGGCAGCATGTTTTTGGTAATAACGCAGCAAATCCAGGACAGGATAAATCTCACCCAACAAGGCTTCGGTGCGGACTTTGCCGGTGGTTTGACTAATTAGTTCGCAAATAGCGTCCAGTTCCGCCATCAGCAGCGGCACCAGTTTGGCGAGTATTTTTGCCCGGGCTGCAGCGCTGAGTTTTGCCCAATCCTGCGCAGCCACTCGGGCAACTGCCATTTGCTGAGCAATAGCCTGCGCATCGCTAATCAAATAATCGCCCAGCACAGCACCATCGATCGGCGACACCGCCTGAATCATCGCCATAAACTACGCCCTGGCTTTTTTTAGCCAGGCGCTTTGCTGAATTTCCTTGAAATGCACCCGATGCTTGCGAGAAATCAGATTTGAGGAAATCCGCGCCGATTCGTAAATCGTCGGCAAGCCGCTACCGGGATGGGTGCCGCCACCGACTAAATAGCAGTTGTCCAACTCCTCAAAGCGGTTATGCGGCCGCCAGTACAGCATCTGACTAAACTTGTGCGACAAGCTAAAGGTGGCGCCTTTGTAGACGTGTTCCTCGCTTTCCCAGGTGCCTGGGGTGATGACTTTTTCGGTGACAATATGCTCGCGGATGTCATTTAACCCCAGACGCGCGCCCAAAGTGTCCAATACCTGCTCTCTAACCTGCTGGCAATGCTCATCCCAATCCACGCCACTATCGTTATTCGGCATCGGCACCAATACATACAAAGCCGACTTACCCGCTGGCGCCAAGCTATCGTCGCTGACTGAGGCGTTTTGCACGTAAAACGAAAAATCTTCGGTCAGGGTTTTGTTGCTGAAGATGTTACGGATATTAGTGCGGTAATCCTTGGCAAACACAATGGTGTGATGCGGCAAATCGTATTGTTTGTCCAAGCCCAAATACAGCATGAAGGTGGAGCAGGAATACTCGCGCTTTTCTAGCTGTTGATGATCGTATTTACGCAAAGTACCGGGCTCCAGCAAATGCGTCATGGCATGCGCAAAATCAGCGTTGACGATCACTTCATCGCTGCGTACTTCCTCGCCATTTTGCAATCTCACGCCTTTGACGCTGCCGTCTTCGACGATCAACGACTGGATCTGCGAATTTAAATGAATCTCGCCGCCGGATTCTGTTACCACTTTTGCCATCGCCGAGGCGATTTTATTTAAGCCACCCGCCACATGATAAATACCGTATTCGTGTTCCAGATACGGCAACATGGTAAATAAAGCCGGACATTCCCAAGGCGACATACCTAAGTATTTGGATTGGAAACAAAATGCCAGGCGCATTTTTTCCTTATCAAAATACTGACCAAGATTGTTGAACACGCTTTTTGGGAACGCCAGCCAGGGTAAGGCTTTGATTAAATCCAGCGAAAAAAACGAAGCCAGTGTGGAGTAATCGCGGGTGATACACGGATACAGTCGATTAAACCGGCTGCGCTCATTGTCCATAAAGCGCTCGTAACCGGCGCTGCCTTCATCAAACACCCGCTCCAGTTCTGCGCGCATGTTTTCCCGATCGGAATACACGTTGATATCCCGGTCGTCGTACAGCAATCGATACATCGGGCTCAGCGGCATAAACTGCATATAGTCTTCGCTACGTCGCCCGCACAGCTCAAACATTTCATCCAACACGCCTTTCATCAGTAAAAACGTCGGACCGGTGTCGAAGGTAAAACCATCCATGCTGATGGCCCGATTACGACCGCCAACTTGCGGATGTTTATCGAAAATGGATACTTTGAAGCCGCGGTGGCTTAATAACATTCCAGCGCATAATCCGCCCGGCCCAGCGCCGACGATGATGATGTGTTTTGAATTGGGCATTTTAATTAATGTTCTGTTGAAGTCATGTCTGTTATTTAAGTTTGTAATGTAACAGCAAAATGTCAAAAAGCGAGTGATTAGGCTTATCAGATCATATAGCAAATAGGGTATATCACTCGGCAAAGCCAGTAATAATCGCATTTAGCCGCTGGTAAGCTGATTTCATAAAAATCTCGATAAATTGTCGATGTACTGGCATACATAGCCCTTGCGACGGCATAATAGTCAGTATGAAAACTCCCAAACGACTCGAACCCTTAATCGACAGCGGCCTGATAGACGAAGTGCTACGCTCTTTGAAAAGCGGTAAGGAAGCTGCCGTCTACGTTGTGCGTTGCGGTAGCAAAATCTGTTGCGCCAAGGTTTATAAAGAAGCCGATCAACGCAGCTTCCGGCAAAGTGTGCTGTATCAGGAGGGCCGCAAAGTACGCAATAGTCGCCGCGCCCGGGCGATGGAAAAAGGCAGCAGCTATGGCCGCAAGGAGCAGGAATCTTCCTGGCAGAATGCCGAAGTGACAGCTTTGTACCGTCTGGCGTATGCCGGTGTCAGGGTGCCGCAACCGTATAATTTTATCGACGGCGTACTGTTGATGGAACTGGTTACAGATGCCGACGGCAACCCCGCGCCCAGGCTGAATGATCTGGAAATGTCCGCAGAGCAGGCCAGAGAGTTTCACGCCTTCTTGATTGTCCAGATTGTGCGCATGCTGTGCGATGGCTTGGTGCACGGCGATTTATCAGAATACAACGTGCTAGTCGATAGCGCTGGCCCGGTGGTTATCGATTTACCGCAAGCCGTTGATGCCGCCGGTAACAATAACGCCCGCGCCATGCTGGAGCGGGATGTGGATAATATGGCGGCCTATTTTGGTCAGTTCGCGCCGGAACTACTAAAGACTCAGTATGCCAAGGAAATGTGGAAACTGTATCAAAGCGGCGATCTGCATCCCGACACCCAGTTAACCGGCCATTTTCAGGACAGTAATAAACCGGCCGATCTACGCAGCGTGATTCGAGAAATCGACGCCGCCCGTGAAGACAACGAGGCTAAGCAGCGGTTTTTACAAGATCAGCTGGGGCTTTAAGCTAATATATTAGCTGTGTAACTTAGTCTTTCAACAACTGCTCCTTGATCGGCAATTGCCGGATACGCTGGCCGGTGGCAGCGAAAATCGCATTGCACAGCGCTGGCGCAATTGGCGGAACCGCTGGTTCGCCAACCCCGCCCAAGGGCGAGTCAAATTGAGCAGCCGGCAACAAATGCACTTTGATTTCGCGCGGCGCATCGTCGATGCGGGTGATTTGATAAGCGTGAAAATTGTCTTGCTGTACCGCGCCGTTTTTAAAGCTGATTTCGCCCTGAGTAGCCAGACTGACACCCATGATACAAGCTCCTTCCAATTGTGAACGTATCCGCTCAGGATTGACTTGCGGCCCGCAATCCACCGCGATGTCCACTCTGGGAATACTCAACTTACCCGTCTCATCGACCGCCACTTCCACAACGACAGCAACATAGGTCAAAAAGCTGTAATGCGCCGCCAGCCCCAAACCCCGGCCTTTGGCTAAACTGCGCCCCCAACCCGCTTCGCGCGTCACCGTTTCGATCACCCGCCGCAACCGGCCGGTATCGACTGGATAAATAGCGGGCGATTCACCGTGATTCCAGGTGTCTCCCAGGTTATTCGGGTCGATACTGCGCGCCGGGCCGATCAGGTCCAGCAGAAAGTCTCTGTGGTCGCGTCCGGCTGCCGCAGCCATCTCGGCGACGAAACACTGCACGGCAAACGCATGTGGAATGTTTGATACTGAACGAAACCAGCCGATCCGGGTATGCGCGGCGGCTTGCGGATTTTCGATGCGTAAATTGTCGATCACAAACGGCACGTTGATCACGCCCATGCCCAGTTCCACCGGCATCTGCTGCTTGCTATCCGGCCCAAAGGTAGCAGAAATGCTCGGTGCAACGGTTCTATGCAGCCAGGCTATCGGTTTACCTTGTGCGTCCAGACCGGCTTCCAGGCGTTCGAGCGATACCGTGTGAAAATACGAATGATGCAGATCATCCTCGCGGGTCCAGGTCAGTTTGACCGGTTTGCCTTGCATGGCTTGCGACAATAAGGCCGATTCGACGACATAGTCCGGCATGGATTTGCGACCAAAACCGCCACCCAGCAAGGTAACGTGAATGGTGATCTTATCTTCTGGTAATTTCAGCCATTTTGCGACCAACTCGCGCGCCAATTGCGGCGCTTGCGTGCATGCCCAAACCTCACATTGGCCTTTGACGATACGGGCGGTACTTGCCGGCGGTTCCATCGGCGCCTGCGCCAGATGCGGTAAATAGTACTCTGCCTCCAGGCGTTTAGCCGCGCCTTGCAAGGCTGCATCGACATCGCCTTGCTGGCGCACCACTTTGCCCGGTTGCCGCGCGGCGGTTTCCATTTCGGCTTTATACACAACCGAATCGTAGCTAGCGTGTTGGCCGTGATCCCATTCAATTTTTAGGGCGTTGCGGCCTTGAATCGCCGCCCAGGTGTTTTTGGCTATCACCGCAATGCCACCCAGCGGATTGAAAGCCGCCGGAAGCGGTGTGCTGGGCAGTTCCACGACTTTGATCACGCCGGGCAGCTTCAGCGCGGCGCTGGCGTCGTAACTGGCTACTTTACCGCCCAATACCGGCGGTCTGGCCACCACGGCATACAGCAAGCCCTTGATTTGGGTGTCGATACCATACATGGCGTGACCGGAAACAATATCGCGACCATCGTAAAGACCTTGCTTGCCTTTGCCGATGTAACGAAATTCTTCCGGTTTCTTCAACCGCAATGCGTCGCCAGTCGGTACTGGCAATTTCGCGGCGGCTTTGGCTAATTCGCCATAACCGATGGCTTTACCGCTGGGCGTATGTAGCACTTGATGTTGCACTGCCTTAACTTCCGATACGGGTACTCGCCAGTGCGCTGCTGCTGCCGCCTCAAGCATTTGTTTGGCTGCCGCGCCAACCCGGCGCATCGGCATGAAGAAATGCCGGGTACTGCGCGAACCATCGGTATCTTGATTGCCATAGCGAGCTTCATCACCCGGCGCTTGCACGATGCGCACCCGCGCCCAGTCGGCTTCAAGTTCATCCGCCACTACCATCGGCAAACTGGTGCGTATGCCCTGCCCCATTTCCGAGCGGTGACAAACTATGGTTACCGTACCGTCTGCGGCTATCGCCACGAACACCAGCGGGTTATCTACCCAGCCATGCGGCATCGCGTCTGCGCCAAATTTAGGGTTGGCCTTAGGTGCGGCGGTTTCATCGGCTCTAAGTAAGGGCATGCCGACGGCCAGCACAAAACCACTAAGCGCAAATTGTTTTATAAAGGTACGACGACTGATGTTGTCAATCTGCACAGCATCAGCGCTTTGGAATGGATTGCTGGCATCACTGGTTTTATCGGCGATTTTCATGCTTGCACCTCGCCGATACCGGCCGCCTGTTTGATAGCGGCACGAATCCTTGGATAGGTGCCGCAACGGCATAAATTACCGCTCATGGCTTTGTCTATATCCGCATCGCTGGGCTTGGGTTGATTTTTGAGCAATGCCGTGGCCGACATAACCTGTCCCGACTGGCAATAACCGCACTGCGGCACCCCCTGTGCCAACCAGGACTCCTGCACTTTTTTACCGGTCTCGTCCTGCGCCATGGCTTCTATGGTGACGATTTTTTTAGTAGCTAAGGTCGAAATAGGGGTAACGCAGGCTCTGGTCGGCTCGCCATCGATGTGTACCATACAGGCTCCGCATACCGCCATACCACAACCGAACTTGGTACCGGTCATGCCTAGTTGGTCGCGAAGCACCCACAACAAGGGCGTATCGGATGGTAAGTCAACTTTGCGGCGCTTGCCGTTAATATTGAGCGTAATCATGATGTTTCTCGCTGGGTGTATAAGTTGGTCAGGGTGTCCGCCCGGCTTTTTTTCTATCGGCGGCAAGTTTGCTTGGCATGGTACACGCGCGACATGGCGGCGTAAAGGCGACCATCATTAGCGGCTTTAGACGATTTATGTATGTAGCAGCTTTGGGGAATGGACTTAAGATAGCTTGCGGTTTTGGTAAAAAACCGGGTGGGAGTGAATGAGTTTGCGTCTGCCAGAGTTGGCAAAGAGCAATGCTGATGACGGGCCTTTAGCTATCTCCCGACCTAAAGACTGACGCCACCAGCACTACCCAGGATCCAAATTAGCTGACCAGTTTTGCAAAACCTGATAACTAATATTTAAGGTAATATGAAAATATGAGATTACTGGCTATTTTGTCTGATTGCGCTCATGGAAAAGTAAATTTTCTGTCGCCAGTAACCTCATAGTGGGAAGATTACCGTGCATAAATACAGTGTCAAGGGCGCTTTAAGCAGAAATTCACCATCCCCCCAAAACTATTTTTTGCCTCAAACAATTTTGGATTTTGCATACAGGGCTGCGCCGACGATGCCCGCCTGGTTTAAGAAAGCCGCCGGTTTTACTGGGGTTTCAAGTTTGAGTTGTTCTTTAAACTTATCAAATTTTTTACTGGCACCGCCGCCCAAAATGATCAGATCGGGCCAAAACAGCTTTTCCATCATGCACAGGTAATTGTTAAACCGGTTGCCCCAGGATTTCCAGCCCAAGTCTTCAATCTTGCGGGCCGCATCGGACGCATAACGCTCAGCTTCCATGCCATTGTCCAAATACAAATGCCCCAATTCCGTATTGGGCAGTAACTGTCCATCGGTAAACACCGCCGTACCCAAGCCTGTACCTATGGTAACCAACAGCACAACACCAGGGCGGCCCGCACCCTCACCAAAACTCATTTCGGCCATACCCGCGGCATCGGCGTCGTTAACGTTGTAACAAGCACAGTTCGTCGCGTCTGAGAACAACTGATCGATATTAGTGCCGATAAACGATTTGGCTATATTCGATGCCGTTCTGGCCACGCCATGTTGAATCGCTGCCGGAAAACCGCAGCCAACTGGCCCGCTCCAATCAAAGTGCAGCACAAGTTGCGCCAGCACCGCAGCCACCGCTTCCGGTGTAGCCGGTTGTGGCGTGTCGATGCGGTGACGCTCTGACACAAGTTGTCCCGTTACAGTATCAACAATCGCACCTTTTATGCCGGAACCGCCAATATCTACGCCCAAAATCTGCATAATTCTTCCTAAAATTTAGTTATATGCTCGCAGCGGGATTAGGCTTGGCCTTTCCCTTGCAAATACCGAATCGACTTATTTACTTCTTACACTATAAATAACGTAGGCAACAAACAGCATGGTTAAAATATAAATTACTGCGCTAATCATTTTTTTGTCTCCTTAATTTTTATTATTGGCACCTTATAACAGAAAGCCGACGCGGATAAAGTGCTATCTGAAGCCTAGCTAAAACCTGCATAAGCACTTAAAAAAATCGGCAAAGCATTGACGCAGATCAAAATACTGCATCGCATCTTGGATTTAAATAAGCGATTTAGCACAGTAGGCATCAAATCAAAAGGCATGTTTATGCATTTAGAGATGGCGCCATTCGGATTCAGGTGATCAGCTTTGAACAACACAATTTTAATCAATCAGGCGCGTCAACTGCATGCAGAATTGCTCGCCAAAAACGTTAAGCCAACTGAAGAAAAAATCATAGGTTTAAAGCAGCTAGACCGCGCAATCATCCGTGCTTATTGCCGGTATAAACGTCGATTGGATCAATCTATCATCCATCATCAACAGTCAGACCACGATTGTATTCTGGAAATTGGAAAAAAACGTCCTGCTAGCACCCCAGGAAAGTCATCGCAAATCAGCAAATTAGCGAAATTTAAATACGCGCTTAGTTCTTGAGCGCTTACCTCGCTTCTGTCTTGTGAACTGAAGCAACAATTTGCGCCGCATAGCCGACATTGATCCAGCTTTGAATGCTAAGCTAGGTTATCGTCAAATTTCGGCCAACGCTCGTATGCATCAATTAATTGAAGAAAAAACCGCGCAGCAGATTTTAAAAGGCATCTCGATTCCGCCGCAACCGCAAATCATGGTTGATCTACAGTTTGAAATGGTGATGCCCGAGATCAACATTGGCGCGATTGCCAAGATTATCACCCGGGACGCAGGGCTGTCCGGCTGCGTGTTAAAAGTAGTGAATAGTCCGTTTTTTAAACTACGCAGTCAAATCACCTCGATTAGCCAAGCCTTGAATTTGTTGGGCGTCAATAATGCAGTCAACATTGTCAATTCACTGTCCATTCGCAATAGCTTGTCCGACCACGCGATTGCCGGATTAACCCAATTTTGGGATAACGCAATCGATGTAGCCATGGCCTCGGCTGCCATATCCCGCTCTCTAGGGATTCAGTCGCCCGACGAAGCTTACACCTTGGGTTTATTTCACAACTGCGGCATTGCCCTGCTAATGACCAAACACCAAGATTATCCAGAGGTATTGAAAGCCGCCTATGCCGAAAAAGAACACAGAATTACCGATATAGAAAACACCAGGATAGACAGCAACCATTCGGTGATCGGTTATTACGTAGCTCGTGCCTGGAAATTGCCTGGCTATATGGCCGAGGCTATCGCCGATCATCACAAAACCGAACAGATCTTTGCCGAGCAAGTGAATTGCGATAAACAGAAAAAAAACCTGCTCGCCACTTTGAAATTGGCAGAAACAATTTGCGGCACCTACAAGACCCTGGGCAATGCGCAACAAGATCATGAATTTGAACGCATCAAAAAACATATCCTGCTCTACCTTGGCCTCAGCGAATACGATTTTGAAGATTTACGAGCAGAAATGCTGGATCTGGGGCTTGGCCAAGTACTGAGTTAACTCACATTCTGCTGTATTTACCACCTCCGGCCAGTCTGGCTGCCGATCTCTATGCCACACCTGCGCCCGCTATTAAGCGATTTTTAAGCCAATTAGTGAACAATCTGCCACAACTGAAAACTATCCACACAAGGAGGATGCATGTTCAGGACAACAATCGTTGTGGCGCTAAGTTTGATACTTTTGAACACAGCATTTGCGCAGTCTATTCCTGCACACATACAGCATCACGTGGGGTGGTAGCCATGAAAATTATATTACGTTGGTTTATTTTTTTTGTCGGCTTAAGCCTGATGAGCGGCTGCGTGGCGTATGCACCTTATCCAGAATACTCCGCCGGCCCCGCTTATTACGGTAGTTATGGATATGCCGCTCCCGTAGTGCCGGTACCTATGTATCGCGGAGGCTGGGGATATGGTGGACATAGAGGGCATGGCGGCTTCAGGGGCCATGGAGGATACGGACACCATGGACATCATTAGCCAACTGACTATGTCATGCGATTGCACCAGTCTGGCGCTGAACTTTCGGTTAACGTCGGCGTCCTACCGGCGGCGAGTAATTCAGAACCGCTAATAGAGATTATCTGTTAGTTGCGCCAGCGCACAGAATCTTGCCTGGAGCGCAACTATGCTGTTGTTATTGGATAAACCACTTAAAATCGGATTAAGGAAAAATTATGGACAATATAAAAAATGCCACACCAAGCAATACGTTGTGTAGTCATACATTTTTAGAACCTGAACGTGCTTATGGCGGACCGACGGGTAACAGCATTTGCAAAACCTGTGGCTGCCTGTTTAGCCCCAAAGTACAGCAGAAAGCCCTGGTCAATTACGTGCGCCAGCTTCCCGACACACCGCTGCGACTCCCTACGTTCATTGTCTGAGGCTATTGCGGATTGATTCTTGCCATCAGCCTTAAGAGCCTAAGCCTTGGTTTGACAGGTGCTACCAAGGCTTAGGCCAAAAAGCACAAAACCCCTGATAGGTTGCGGCAACGACTGCCGGATCTTTGCCAGGCACACTCCATCCTGCGCCATGCCAATAAAATTTTTTGCGTAAATTACAAAATAGCCTAAGTTTAAGCGCTAGTGCGGCTATTTTGCCAAACTATCGCAGAGAGCTCCTGCGACGCAAGTTGCTAATCAATTGTATCGACGCCAATACCCGCTAACAGAATTAGGTATCCGGGTGAATTGATTTATTTCAATAAACCCACCCAGTTCCCAGAATTATTTAGCGGAATAATGTCTACTGATAGCTGAGAGCGATTAGCGCGTCGTTATCGCGTTTTTTTGGGCTCGGAGAAATAATTTTCCCAAATCATGGTAACCCAGTA
>CAIOHN010000055.1 GCA_903858105.1 uncultured Pseudomonadota bacterium
ATTCTTTAATACATTTAAAATGTGAGAAAAATGGTTGTACTTATTCTGATAATGATGTGAATGGTATTGGTGTTGAGAGAAAAACGGATACACCTGATCTATTTGGAAATTACGGTGGATGCCCTGGAAAGCGGCCCAGTCTGGCGCCACATTATGCAGCATGATCAGTCCGATCTGGAACTGCTGACCGAGTTTTCTGAGCGCGCCGGGCTTTATTTTATTTTAAGCGAATCGGTATTGTACTTTCTCAGCCTGCAAGGCTTGGGTACGACGCAGGCTTTGAGTTTGGGCGGCAATTTGTTGGAAGCAAAAATTGAAGTCAATAGTGACAAAAGCTGTTATTCGGTGACCAATCTGGCTTGGGATCCTTGGGGCGCTCAAGCGCATGTCGGCAAAGCCAACAACCCTCGCACCGGTCGCCAGTTGGATGCGACTGACGCCATTACCCGCGCCGCAGTGATGACTGAATACACCTGCACCAACGAAAATGCCCAGGCTGACGATCAAGCCGAGGTATTTGCCCAAGCGCAATTGGATCATAGAGAAGCGGCTAAAGCGACCTTCTGGGGAATCGCCAGCGGCAATCCTGAATTATGTCCTGGCACGACCATTCAGATCAGCGGCTTGGCAAGCCAGCTTAATGGCTCTTATGTATTAAGCTCGGTGATTCATTCGTTTGACAGGCAACAAGGCTATATCGCAGAGTTGGATACCCGACCACCCGTGGTGCAATCACGCAAACGCGCCACCTTGGCAACCGTGGGTTTAGTCACGCGGGTCGATGATCCTGAAAGCGCTGGCCGCATCAAAGTCTCTTTACCCGCTTACGGCGAGTTGGAAACCGACTGGATTGCTGTCGCCTGTGTCGCCGCCGGTCCCAACAAAGGCTTTCTGGCTTTGCCAAGTCTGGGGGATATAGTTTTACTGGCTTTGATCCGCGAAGATCCCGCGCAAGCCATCGTCCTGGGCGGCCTTTATGGTGGTGCGACGTTGCCCGACGATGTGATAGTCGATGGCGATGTCGGTCGTTATCTGCTTTACACCGCAGGCGGGCAGCAGCTTTGTCTGGACGATAAAGCGCAGTCTATCAAGCTAAAAACCGCGACCGGGCATAGCGCAGAATTGAGTCCGGACAAAATCCGCTTGGAGCTGAATACCGGCAGTTTTTTTGAATTGGCTAATGCCGGCACCCGGCTGCATGCTGAAGGCAATTTGCAGATAGAAGCGCCGGGTCACACGATTACAATAAGCGGTCAAGCCATTAACTTCGAGCAGAAATAATGAAACTATTAACCGAAGACGCCAGTTTGGTTTGCACACATGAATTAGGCACTGTGGTGATTGCCGCAACCCAAAGCTTCGTCACCATTAAACAGCGGCGCTTATTAGTAGAAAACAATCCGGAACAGCGTCCTATCAAAGGCTGTCCGAATGTCGGCCCGGTGATAAAACCCTGCACTACCACATTGGTCGTTAAACAGGGTTACTCCAATTGGATCAGGATAGGCGGCAAGCGGGTTTGTCTGGACAACACCGAAGGCTTGACCGACGGCACACCGCCGGGCACGGTGAAATACCAGGTGCGTCATCCCGGCCAAGTATTTGTTGAGGAACTACCATGACTAGCGTAGCGCGCTACCGCGCCTGGAGTTTCTTGCATCCTGATTTTGACCTAACCTCAGAAGCGCCGGGTTTGGGGTTTGCCGCCAGCGGTGGGATCAGAATGGTGTCTGAGGATCTGTCGGTGCGACAAGCTATTTTATTATTGCTGACAACCATTCCCGGGGAGCGGATTATGCGGCCGGATTATGGCTGTAGTTTGGACAAGCTGGCATTTATGCCCAACGATGCAACCACGCACGGATTGGCGATTCATTTTGTCCGGCAGGCTTTGGAACGCTGGGAACGCAGAATTGACATCCTCCATCTGGATGCCAACAGTAACCCCGACGACCCGGCGCGGATCGATATTTTTCTGGACTATCGCGTCCGGCAAAGCTTAAGCCAAGATCAATTGCTGTTTGGTTTTCAACTCATGGCAGGATAATTACTATGTATTTAACGCCGCCTAATCTGGATGACCGCCGCTTTGCAGATCTGGTTCAAGAAGCGCGTGATCGTATCCGGCAACAATGCCCGGAGTGGACTGATCTTAGTCCCGGCGATCCAGGCATGGTGCTGCTGGAAGTGTTTGCCTATCTCACCGAGATATTGATTTATCGGCAAAACCGCTTGCCGGAAAAGGCGTATATCGAGTTCTTGAACCTGATTGGTGTACGCTTGCAAGCACCGGCCGCCGCCGTGACAAAATTGGTGTTTTCGCTGCCCAAGCCACTGGCTCATCCCACCGAAATACCCAAAGGCATCCGCGTTACCTTAGGCCGGGCTGGCGCGGGCAAAGAGCCGCCGATTTTTACCAGTGCCGAGTCGGTTACCATTCCAGCCGGTCAAGTCTCGGTAGCAAGCGTTGCTTATCATTGTGACTGGGTGCGCGGCGAATTAGCCGGTAAAAGTAGTGGGCTACCTGGTTTTTTTGTGAATGCCAAACGTCCTCCCATCGTCGCCCCTAACCGAGACGGTTTGGATTTGGTGGTGGCAGTCGAGGCTAAAGCCGATGAAATTGCAGATCACACCCCGGCTTTAGAATACGAAGGCAAAAACTATATAGTCTGGCGCGAAGTGGAAAACTTTGCCAACCTGGGTGGCGACTGCAAAGTGTACGTAGTGGATAGACTGACCGGCAGGGTGATTTTTTCGCCTGCGGTGCAGATGCCGGATCCAGCCGGTGGCATGACGTCGCGCAAAAGCCTGGCTGACATTCCGGTACCTGGCCGCGAGATCAGGTTGTGGTATCGGCGCGGCGGTGGCAGCGAAGGCAATGTGGCAGCCAATACGCTTAACACGCTCAAAGATCCGATTGTCGGCGTATCGGTTACCAACCCGGAACCTGCTAGCGGCGGTAAGGATGCCGAGACCCTGGAAAACGCCTTAATCCGTGGGCCGCAGGACATTCATTCCTTGCAACGAGTGGTGACGGCGCGCGACTACGAATTGTTGGCGGTGCGTAGCTCCGGCGCTGCCAATCGGGCTAAAGCCTTTACCCGCGCCGAAATGTGGACGCACGCCAAACCCGGCACGGTAGAAGTGTTGATTGTGCCCAATATCAGCGATCAAACTAACGCTACAGGCCCGGTCACCGCAGAGCAAATGTATGCTTTGGAGAATGAAGAGGCCAGGCTGCGTATCCACAATGCCATCGCCGAGCGTCGGCCGTTGGGAACCGATTGCCAAGTGAGTTGGGCGCGCTACAAAACCGTGAAGATTAACGCCCAAATCGTCAGCCACCGCGGAGAGGATGCGCAAAGCTTAAAACAGCGCTTGTTGCGTAAACTGTATCGCAGCATCAATCCCATTGCCTTGGCAGGTGGAGCCCAACCCTGGTACTTTGGGCAGCCGCTGCGGGTGTTTGATGTGTATAAAATTCTGGGCGATGATCCGGGCGTCAAATCGGTAAACAACGTGCGTTTGCTGGTCAATCAAGCGCCTAGCGACAATATTAGCGCTTTGTGTGCTGATACCTATCAGTTAAAAACCTGGTACGCGGCCAATGCTACCGGGTTGTTTCGGTCTTTGAACGATGGCGATGGCTGGGAGCTGTTAGAAAGTTTTAGCGGCGAAAAAATTGATGCTATAAAAGCCTGGCCCAAAGAATCCGGGCCTGATCCAAGGCATGCCGGACTGGTGGCGATAAGCTCGCGGGTAGCCGATACAGCAGGTATTAGTCGGGTCAGAGTGTCGTTCGATTGCGGTGAAACCTGGCTTAATTACATGCAAACCAATTTTCTGGTCGAAGACATGGCCTGGGTTGAGCGCGACGCTAACCTGGCATTATTGCTAGCAACCGAAAAAGGATTGTTTGAGTTGAGCGTACCCTGGGATCTGGAAGCTGGCCCCAAGCCGATACTGGTAGACGCTGCAGAACCGGAAATACCGCTGTATGCCATAGCGGTTTCCGCAGATCTTTCCGGCCTGGTGAATGTGGCGGTGATGGCCGGAAACAACCGCGGGGTTTATCTTTCCAATAACGGCGGTCGGGCTGGCAGCTATGCCTCGATTGGTTTAAAAGGTGAGTTGGTAAGATTGCTGGCCGTGCAAAATCAGGGTGGTCATAGTTATCTTTGGGCTGGCTTGGGTGCGCCCGGCACAGATCAAGGCAAAGGTTGTTTTCGTTGGCGATTGACTGGCACCGAAGAAAATAACGAAGGTTGGAAAGCCTACCAAACCGGCTGGCAGGGCGGTAGTTGCAACGGCATAGCCTTTTGGGGCGACGACGTGTTTGCCGCCAGTCAGCGTATGGGGGTGTTAAATCTTAATGTCAGCGCAACGGCCACCACGTGGACTGTGCCAGACGCCAAATGCGGATTACCAGCACGTGATGTGG
>CAIOHN010000056.1 GCA_903858105.1 uncultured Pseudomonadota bacterium
AAATGGTTGGGCATTGCTGAACGCTATCCAACAATGAAACCGGAAGAGCAAGTCAGAACCCAAGAACGCATGAAAGAATGGGCAAACCTAACCCCTGCCCAACGAGCAAAAGTCAGGGATGCCTATAAAGACTTCAACCAACTCCCGGTTGATCAAAAAAACACTGTGAAGCAAAAATGGGAAGCCTATTCCAATTTACCTCCTGAAGAAAAGCAGCGCATCAGGGAATCAGGAAAATCGGTTCAATTGCTAGCACCTCCAGCCCCACCCGCCGATCAAGACAACGTAGCCGACACTGTGAATCAAGACACCGCGCCTTCACAGACTACTGCTGAACCACCACAAAACTAATGAACCAGCCGCTTCCCAAGATCGGGCGCAGGCTACTTAGCATGCTTTATGAAGGCCTTGTCGTTTTTTCCATACTGCTTATAGGCTTTTTGCTGCCACAAGTTGTTTTATTCGGCTTTGGCATGAATGTCACGGCCAAATTACTTTGGCTGCATGTGCTGGTTTTACTGATGCTTTATTTTCTCTGGTGCTGGCTCAATGGCGGACAAACACTTCCCATGAAAACATGGAAGCTACGCATTAGCAGCCAGGATGGTTCCAAATTACGCCCAGCTCAAGCTCTTTTACGATATCTGGCGGCTTGGCCCAGCATACTTTTTTTTGGCGCAGGGCTATTCTGGGCGGTCTTTGACAAAGACAAGCAGTTTTTCCATGACCGGATTGCCGGAACATGGATTGTTAGCACCGAAGGCTAACGGCGCTCGACCCACCACAGCATGCCGACTGCCCCCAGCAAGAATAAGGCAGAAGGTGCGGTAGCGCTGGCAAACGGTGGCCAAGCGTTAATAACGCCCAGGTTCGAGAACAAACCATTCAGCGCGTAGAACAAAATCCCCAGCATCACTCCGGCGAAAATTTTCAAACTAACGCCACCGACGCGGTCATGCGAATAGCCAAAGGGCAAGGCCAAAGCAACCATAACAAAGGTTGCCAGCGGGTAAATCAACTTTTTCCAGACAGCAATATCATAGCGGTCTGTCTTTTGGCGATTTCCCGACAAATGATCGGTGTAGCTCAACAGGCTCAACAGCGACATCCGCTCCGGTCTGACCATCAAGATCGAGAGTAAGTCTGGATTAACTGCGGACTGCCAACTATCGCTATCGGCTTGCTCAACGTAAGCCCGATCTCCATCCAAAACTGTCCTTACAACTCCGCTTAGCAGCCAGCTACCTGGAGGCTGAAACTTAGCCTCCTTCGCGTCGGTTACCGACTCAAGGGCATTATCCTGATTAAATTTGTAAATCCGAATCCCTTCCAAACGGGCATCAGGAGTTGCTTTTCTAACATTGATAAAACTACGCCCATCCTTAAGCCACAGACCACTATCAAATCCTTGCTGAGCAATAACCTTACTCATGGCTTTGGCGCGCCTCTCCTGAGCCACCTTCTCGGCAAAAGGAACAAGCGCCTCGCCAACCAAAAAAGTCAAAATAGCAAGCAAGGCGGCAACTCTAAACAAGGTCATTAACAAATCGCGCGTTGCCAAGCCCGATGCACGCAGTACTGTAATTTCTGAGTGTCGAGCCAAAGTCGACAATGCATACAGCGTCCCGATTAACGAAGCAATCGGAATCAACTCATAAATTGTGCCGGGCAAACTAAGCGCCACATAAACAAGTGCATGACCAAACTGATAACCATCTTTACCAACGCTTCGCAATTCATTGATCAGATCAAAAAAACTGAATAGCGCTAGAAATGCTGCAAGTATCAAGAAAACCGCAGCGAAGGTTTCGCGCATCAAGTAGCGCTGATACAGCCTCAAGCGAAACATTAGTTATCTCTCCGCTGCCAAGGCATGCGTATGGCAATACGCCGATAAAAAAGCAGCAATAGCGGACATAGCATTAAGACATGAACCGCCCATACCCCAAGCCAAAACGATAATTTCCCCTGCGCCACCCAAGCCTGGCTAACAGAGATCAAATTGCTGTAAATCACATAGACCAAAATGGCAATTAGCATATTGGCCGAGCGCCCGGCGCGCGGATTTACAAATGACAAAGGAATCGCCAACAGCGCCAGCACCAAGGCCGAAATTGGCATACCAATGCGCCAAAGCAACTCGCCTCTCGCCTGATTGCTGTCATCTAAAATCAATTCATGAATGGGGAGCCGATTAGGTGAGCGTTCAGCAGTCTTTGCTACGCCATCCTCAGATCGCACATGGTATTGCTCAAATTCCATGACCTTGAATGCAGGCGTACCTGGCTCGACCTCATATCGGCGGCCATGTTCGAGAACCACAAAACGATCACCATTTTCAGCCACCTCTTGATGACCGGAGTCAGACATGACCACGCCGAGCTTACCTTCCTGAACCGTCGCAACAAACACGTTACCAACCCGACTGGCATCCTCAGATAAGGCTTCGACAAAAAACACTCGCTGCCCTTTTTTTACCTCACGAAACGTCCCGGGAGAGACCTGAGAGAGTTCACTTCTCGCCGAAAGTTTTTGCTTGTAATCTGCAGTACTGTAGTTTGCCCAAGGTGACAAAAAGCTGGAAAGCAATGCAATAGCGAACACAATCGGCAAAGCAAATTTGGTCACCGGACGAATCCATGCCGTTAATGGCTGGCCTGAAGAAAACCATACGACCATTTCAGAATCTCTATAGGCTCGAGACAAACTCATCAAAACCGAGACAAACAGAGTCAGCGACAATAGCACCGGCATAAAGTTAAGCGCAGCAAAGCCCAGCAGGGATGCGACTGCTTCGGGCGCAATATGGCCACCGGCAGCATCTTTAAGCAGCCGGATTAACTGTGTGGAAGTCAGGATGGCCAGCAGGACGACACCTATGCCAGCGGCTGCCTGAGCAAATTCACGCCGTGTAGCGCGTTCGAATATCATGCTTTGACGAAACCGAAAAAATACGAGGATAATCCCTCAAACACCGATATATCCTTGATCAGGAGCAGCTTGTGGAATTTAGCATAAAAAGCGGGAACCCGGAAAAGCAACGTAGCGCCTGTGTTGTTGTTGGCGTTTTTGAATCAAAGAAACCAAGCTTGCCGGCAGAGTTACTCGACAAAGCCTCGAATGGCTATATCAGCGAGATTATCCGCCGTGGCGACATGGAAGGCAAAGCCGGCACGACCTTACTCCTCCATAAAGTTCCGGGTAGCGCTTGCGA
>CAIOHN010000057.1 GCA_903858105.1 uncultured Pseudomonadota bacterium
CTAACTTTTGGAAACAGCTTATTGCAGATTGGCGTTGATATAATCAATTGCCAATTGGACTGTGGTGATTTTTTCAGCTTCTTCGTCTGGAATTTCGCATTCAAATTCTTCTTCCAGAGCCATGACGAGTTCAACTGTGTCTAAAGAATCAGCGCCAAGATCGTCAACAAAAGACGCATCGTTCGCGATTTCTTCTTTTACGCCTAATTGCTCTGCGACAATCTTTTTTACTCGTTCTTCGATATTACTCATATTTTATTCCTCGAACAATGCAAATGCCTGACTGCAAGCACTTACCTTATCTTTAGTGTTGTATTAATTGAATTTGCAATCTCGTCACCGGCCTTGCCTAACGACAGCGCGGATTATACTTTATGTTCCAAAAATTTCACAACATTCAGCCAAGACTAGCTCAGACGCGGCTTAAGCTTGGCTTTTTGCACTCAGGTTTTTAATGATTTCTTCCAGGGGTACCAGATTCAGTTTTATCCTGAACAAAATCGCCCGATTCTCCAGCACCCCAAAGCACTCGTAGGTGCGCAACATGATGCTGGTGTGGTTCAGTGTCCTGTCCGCCGACTCCGGCAACTGCTTGACCAGGATATGCAATTTGTCGTTATTTTTAAGCTTGGCCAGATGCACCCTATCAACAGAAATATCGTGTGAGGTGTACACCATGGGGTTGCGTTTGAAGTCGTGATTTTCCAATTGGGCTTTTTCCAGCAAAGCCCCGGACGTCAAACTGCACGGAAACACTTCAGGATACTGCGCCAACTGCATCAACTCATCAAAGTAATCCGATTGCTCGGCAAACGATCCTGACAAAAAGTTTTTGACGTTGCCGTTATTCATCCATTTGCGCTTCAGAAAAAATTCCGTGCCCGGCACCATCGTTTTATCGGCCACCGTGTTCAAATCCGGCAATCCGCCTAAATCGGTATCCGCCAAAAACAGCGGATGTTTAGTCTCTTTTTTATAACCCAGCAAAATGGTTTTGCCTTGCGATTTAATCGCAATCCGGTTGGTTAAAGTCAATTCCGGTATGGTCGCGATCAGGGTTTTTTTTATATCCAGCGACATTTCCTGCCGCGGCCGCAAAGCGTTGACAAAAATGATCTGATAATTGCTAAACCGCAGCTGATTGTCGGCGATGATTTGATCTTCGTGATGCGCCTCCCGATACAAACGCATCTGGTATTCGATCAGCGTATTCAACTGAAACCCCAAGACAATCGGGCCCTTGAACGGATTATGGGTAACCTGCAACCATTTATGCTTATCGTGAAACAGATTAAAGTCGTCGGACGCATTGCGCGCGACTTCGATATGAATTTGCTCGAAGGTAAACGATTGTTCTTTCATCGCGTGGTCATGACCATAAAGAGTAAACCGCTATTTTAGGCCGATTGCACCGAATCAGAAAGCGAGTCACACAATCCATGCTCACCCTCGCCACTAAACTTAAGGTTGGACTGGATAAATCAGGTTAGTATCAAGCCATTGGCTTAAATAACGGAGTGGCGCGATGCATATCGAAAGACACAAAAATCATCGGATCGGCTGGTTACGCGCTTCGGTACTGGGCGCCAACGATGGCATCGTCTCCACCGCCAGTCTGATATTGGGTGTGGCAGCCGCCGGGGTAGATGCCAAGCACATTTTAGTGGCCGGCGTGGCCGGTTTGGTCGCTGGCGCCATGTCGATGGCGGCTGGCGAATATGTGTCAGTCTGTTCGCAAGCCGACACTGAGCGCGCTGATTTAGAGCGCGAACGCAAAGAATTAGCCGCCTATCCGGAACACGAACACGAAGAAATGACCGCCATCTACGTCGAACGCGGCCTGGATACAGCACTGGCGGCTCAGGTTGCCACGCAATTGATGGCGCACGACGCCCTGGGCGCGCATAGCCGTGACGAGCTGGGTATCACCGACACCACGGCCGCCCGCCCGCTACTAGCGGCACTCTCATCCGCCGCCAGCTTTTCAATCGGCGCGATACTGCCATTACTAATCGTATTCTGGGTGCCGGCAGCGATACCTCTTTGGGCCGTAGCCGGCGGCTCTTTGCTGCTTTTGATATTACTGGGCGCTCTATCAGCCCGCGCTGGCGGCGCCTCGATGTTAGTAGCCAGCGCCAGAGTGGCGTTTTGGGGAGCATTGGCGATGGGGTTGACCGCTGGGGTTGGGAAGATTTTTGGGGTTGCTGGATAATTTGGCTAAAGTTTTAAGTGCTCACGTATTTCGCTATTGGGTTAAATCGATAGCAAAAAGCCATCTTTGCTTGTTCTCGACAAAAGCTGCGATGCCCGAGCGATATACAAGGAATTTGAACCCCTATCGCAATAATCACACCGTTATAAAACACCTGCCAACTGCAATAACTTGTCGGTTTGCCCCCGTATTTTCTCGACCACTTGCGCATCCAGCCGCCCCAACCACCGCTCCGGAATCTGCTCCAATCCATACCTCGCCCCGGCCAGCATACCCGCCAACGCACCGGTGGTATCGGCATCCGCGCCTTGATTGACTGTAGCGATTAAACAGGACTCAAAATTATCGGAGTTAAAAAAACAATGCAGTACCGTCTGCACCGTCTCGACGATATACGCCGAGGCTTTGCCGGGATATGGCTGGTAAGCAAATTGACTGTGTTGACTGATTAAGCGCTCAGCTTCTTGCAAGCAAGCATCTACTCCCTGCCCTGTTATCAACAAATTGGTCATGCGCCCCAAAGCCAAAGTCGCCGCATCGGATAATGGATGGTGATGGGTGATGCGCGCCTGCTCCAAGCTCCATTGTGCAAAATAATCAGGTCGATTTAACGTCGCCAGCACGACAGGCAAATTGCGCATGCAGGCGCCGTTACCGGCTTCATCATCGTGCGGCACACCAATCAATGTGCCGTTATCGCGATAGCGGGCAATGCCGCGCCGACAGGTGTTGCCGACATCCGGCGGATTACTGTTCAGCCATGCCAAAAAATTATCGGCCACGGCCTGCAAGTTCCAGCTTTGATGATCGATAATCGCCTGCCCCAACGCCAGCGACATTTGCGTGTCATCGGTAACTTCGCCAGGTGCCAACGCCAACCAGCCGCCACCGATGATGTCTTTGTGTACGCCGTAAGCTGTTTGTATCTGGCTGGGCGACATAAATTCCACCGTCGCCCCCAATGCGTCACCGCAGGCAAAGCCCAGATAGGCACCTAAAGCTCTATTAAATATCTGTTCGTTCATTAGCGCTGCACCTTGACCCGATAATCGCCACCGATCACTAAATACTCAGCCTCGCCGCGCAAGGCGTGATGTGGTAGCAGTTCGTTAAAAAACACCAATTTTACCATCGGCACTTCCACTTCCAATATGTAAGCGCCAAATTCGCTGGCGATGCTGCGCCTGTCGGTAAACGAGACTATGCTGTTAAAACGTACGATCTTGTGTTGTTTATCTTCATCTTTAACGATCCAGTCGTCCAAGTCGTTAACCCCACGGCACAAGGTCTTGTGCACAGCGGCCGGCATCTGAAAACGCTCGATGACCCACTGGCAAAATTCATACACCAAATCCAGTTGCATATAAATACAGTTGTTGTGATAGCGGCTGTTCATCTTTTCTTCGATGTAGACAATCCAGTCCTTGCTCATAAAATTGCTGATGGGCTGCTTGTGATAGTTAGGAAACAGCCCAAAACGACTTTCCACCCAGCCCTTAAACACCGCGCCCTGGGCATTATTGGAATCCAGCCCCCAATCCTGCATCAAACGCAGATAGCTGTTCCGGTAACGGCGCCGACCTTGGGCATCGTCGCGCAAGCGTTGTTCGGTTTCAAACCCAAACACCACGCACATATAGTCTTGAAATATTCGGCCACAGTCCGCGGGCGTGGTTTGTCGGGCCAATTGCTCGAACAAGCCCGGCGCAGCCTCGCGGGTACCGGCAATATGCAAGGGCTTTGGGTACTGATTGAACAGTGGACTGGCCAGACAAGCCGTTGCCATACCGATCAAATTGCTGCTGTGGCCGTGCTTGGAAATGTCTGGCATGACTTGGCGAAAAATAACCTGGGAAAGCGGGAATATCTAATTCTTACACCGCCGGGTTAAATTAGCCAGACTATCAACCCTGTCGGCTGAATGCCTCAGTAACAGCAAGCCGATAGAATGGCAATTTCCTCAGCAATCCGCAAACGTGGCAAACCAGAATGGCCGCTAAGCTAAAATCTGTGATTTTTGTCATTGACATCAGATAAAGTTAGCGACTAAAGTTCTCTAGCCAATTGATTATTAAATAAATTTGATAAATCAATCACGGCATCACTATAACAACACTCAGGAGAAACACATGAAAAAGTATGTTGCCGAGTCCGTAGGGACATTTTGGTTAGTGCTTGGTGGATGCGGAAGCGCGGTGTTAGCGGCGGCGTTTCCCAACGTGGGGATAGGATTACTCGGAGTTTCGCTGGCTTTCGGCTTAACGGTATTGACGATGGCGTATGCGATTGGTCATATTTCAGGCTGCCATCTTAATCCGGCTGTGTCCGTGGGACTGTGGATGGGTGGACGCTTTCCTGCCAATCAATTACTACCTTACATCGTGTCCCAAGTTATCGGCGCAGTTATCGCTGGCGGTGTGCTGTATCTGATCGCTAGCGGCAAGACTGGCTTTGATGTCAGCGCCGGCTTTGCTTCCAATGGTTATGCCGAACATTCGCCCGGCGGCTACTCCTTACTGTCGGCGTTGATTACCGAAGTGGTGATGACCATGATGTTCTTGTTGATCATTCTCGGCGCCACCAACGCGCGGGCACCGCAAGGACTGGCACCTATCGCCATTGGCCTGGGTTTGACCTTGATCCATTTGATCAGTATTCCTGTCACCAATACCTCCGTAAACCCTGCTCGCAGCCTGGGTGTGGCGGTGTATGTTGGCGATTGGGCGCTGGCACAATTATGGCTGTTCTGGGTGGCACCGATTATCGGCGCGGTGTTGGGTGCGTTGATCTACCGCTTTATCGGCGCTAGCGACGAATAAAATCTGCACCTAAAATATTTCAGATAAAAACCTTGTGGGGCGACGCCATCTGTCGCCCCACTGCACTTGAAATAGACAGTTTGTTTGGGAGTCGATTATGGACATAAAACCCCACAAAGGTAGATCCAACGTTTCCGGCGCGGTTGCGTTGGATGATCATCACTTCATTGTCGCGGATGATGAAGACAACGAACTCAGTATTTTTCACCAAAATAAAACAAAAGCCTTACAACCGCCGATTGTGTTGTCCAAGGTATTCAACGGCGAAATCAAAGACGGTAAAAAAGAAGAAATCGATCTCGAAGGCGCAGCAAGCATTGGCGATGTGTACTTCTGGATTGGCTCCCATAGCACCAACAGCGAAAGCAAAGCGCGACCGGCGCGCCATCGCTTGTTTGGCATCCAAATGACGGAAATCGAACCGGGTAGCTTCAGCGCTAAACGCTATGGCTCAATTTATACGCAACTAATCGCCAACCTGAAACAAGACATACGCTTTACCCACTGCTGCTTACATCAGGCCGAAGGTATTGCACCCAAAGACCAGGGCGGTCTTAGCATAGAAGGCCTGGCGGCCACACCGGAACAAGGCTTGTTGATAGGTTTTAGAAATCCACTGATCGACGGTAAAGCACTGCTCGTGCATCTGATCAACCCGCTGGCACTGTTGCAAGGCCAAGCCCCGCTATTTGGCGATCCAATCGAACTGGATTTGGACGGCTTGGGGATTCGGGATATTACTTGGCGCCGTGACCATGAATATCTGATCGTCGCCGGTCCACACCATACCAACGAAGATCGTCAGGAGAAACACCGTCTATACGCATGGAATAGTGTTTCTGGACAGTTAGCTGCGCACAGTCATATTGATCTGAATCAGTTGAACATTGAAGCAGCGTTCTTTTTTCCGGGTAAGGATGATCGTGTGGCGTTGCTCAGCGATGATGGCGATTTAAAGGGCTTTCACTGCCTTAGCGTGGCGCTTTGACTTAAGCAAATCAGCTTTCAGCAATACCTCATGGCGAGTATCAGGTATTCACTGCCATTTCTGGCAAAATTGCAGCGCTCTCAGCTTTTTTATACAAGCCTGTTCATTTTTGTCGGCATTCCACTTAAGATGAGCATCAATAAGAAGGAAATGAATGCTTGAAATGTTCGATCAGCGTGGTAACTTTAGCCACTTAACCATAATAATAACTAGCTTAAGAGGAAAAATCGCATGAGCCTTGATGAAAACAACAACGAGACAGAAAACTCAACTCCAGCTGAAGAGCCTAAACAACCGGAAACAAACACAGCAGCAGATACTGCAGCAGCTGCTAAAGATGCAGCAGGTAATGTCGTCGCTAACCTGTTAGCCTTGAAAGACTCCAACCCTAAAGTATTTTTCGGTGGCGTTGGCGCAGTAGTATTAGTTTTGGGCGCTTTGTTTATGAGCGGCGGAAACGATGCCAAAATGCCGGTTCATCAAGCTAAACCCATCGTAGTCGGTCAAAACTATGTGCTGAAAAGCGCAAATGCTTACGACCAACAAGCGACTATTCGTTTAGTGGCAGTACCAGGCTCAATGGCTGCTTACGATGACACCGAAGAAGCTGATCGCGAAGGTTGCAAACACATCGAGCAAGGCACTCCGGTTAAATTGATCCAAGCCCAAGATGCGTACGGCGAAAAAAATGTTTTTGCTGAAGTTGAGATGACAAGTGGCGAATGCGCAGGCAAAAGAGGCTGGGCATTGGCAATAAACTTGCAATAATTCTTGACACAAAAAAATATCTTTTTATAATACGCAGGATAGTTAGCAAAGCGGGAATAGCTCAGTTGGTAGAGCAC
>CAIOHN010000058.1 GCA_903858105.1 uncultured Pseudomonadota bacterium
AAAACAATAAAATACAAATAATTTTTCACTATTTAAATCATCTAGTTAAGACTTCGGCCTAAATATTGCTTATTTCTCCGAAGCCTATTAGTCTGCATTGCTAGTTCACAGACTAATTCGATTGGCTATAGGCACACTCTTCTTCTCTGTTCGGATGCTTTAAACATGCGTATAAAAACAAAAATCACCCCCGCACTATTGCTGTTGCCCAGCGTAATGGCTATGCCATTGGCCGCCCGGGCCGCAGATAATCAGGACACCACCACGTTAAAAGATGTCGTAGTCGAATCAGAGTCAGAATCACTGGACGGTAGACCGGAAAATCCCTCGAAAACAGATTTCGCCACACCAAAAACCAAAGTCACCAGAAAAGAAATAGAAGAAACCAACGCAGTAACGACCGTGGATTCAGTAAAATATGAATCCGGCGTGTTTGCTAGACAGCGTTATATTGGCGACCAAAATGCACCTATCGGCATGCGGGGATCTAACCCCTACCAAGGTGGACGGGTTATGGCTTTCATGGACGGCATGCCGATTTGGAACCCGTTGCAAATCAGTTTTAACGGATCGCCGCGCTGGGGATTGATTGGTCCAGGGGAAATCAAATCTGTGGATATTTTGTCAGGGCCTTTTTCTGCCGAATATAGCGGTAACGCGATGGGTGGTGTTATCAACTACAACACCTTAATGCCGCAAAAACGCGAGATTTATACTGAAGCAACCTATTTTGTGCAGCCTTATGAATTTGAAGGCACAAAAACCGATTTGCAAGGCTTTAAAACTTACGCGTCTTATGGCGATAAATTCGGCGATTTCAGCACCTTTTTCTCATACAACCATATAGAGAACGAAGGGCAACCGATGACACCTCAAGTTTCTGCGGATAAAGGCGTCAATTACAATACTGCTTTGGCTAACCTGCCAAACGGTGCCTTTCTGGAAAAAAATCCTAGAACCGGCCAATATCGCTATAACTACGGTGATGATGGAATTCAACATTCCACCGACGACCTGTACAAATGGAAAGGCAGTTATGCGATCAATCCAGAGCTAGAAACACACTTTACAGCGGCTTATCAAAATTTTGAAAGGACAAATGTAGGCCAGTCGTTTATACAGAGCGCCAATGGAAATACTGTTTGGCCGGGTAGTACCGTTGGGAACTCAGGCACAGCCTGGCCAACAAGTTTAGGCTCTGCTCCTACAACCTTAGGTATTAGCACTCAAAATCGCGAAACCTTGACCTTGGGCTGGGGCTTAAGAGGCCGCATAGCGGGCAACTGGCATACCAATACTAATATTAGTTTTTTCGACATCCTAAAAGACCAAACCATTAGTTCAAATTACAACCCAGATGACCCTAGAAGGGATAATAGAGGACGAGACAGCTCTTTTGACGACTCTGGCTGGTTTACAATATCCACAAAATTCAATAACGAAGAATTTTTAGGGCGTAAAGATCTCTCATTTTCTACCGGATATGAGTTTCAGCATGCGAGAATTTTGTTAACACAGAACAATTTAAGCAATTACAACACGCTCACCAATGCTACTGGCAACCCCCTTGTTACCAAAACAGGCGGCACAACAGATACCCATGCAGTATTCAGTCAATTGAGCTGGCGATTCATACAGGATTGGGATGCCACAGTTGGTACAAGACTTGAACGCTGGAATACCTATGATGGCGTCAATTTGACTACCGCACAGCCCACCGGCAGATTAAATCCAGCGGACAGACAAGTGTCGAGATGGTCGCCAAAATTCTCACTTGGCTATGAACCTGGCCGCTGGAAATTCCGCTATTCAGTAGGTAAAGCCTATAAATTTCCTCTGCCCGAAGAACTGTATGGCAATTCAAGCGGCGTCAGCGGAAATGTATCTTTTGCGGATGCCACACTAAAACCGGAAGACGGTACCCACCACAATTTATTAGCCGAATACGACTTCAATAATGGCTATGTTCGTTTGAACTTATTCCATGAAAATGTCCGTAACGCGATTTACAACCAATCGATTTACTTACCAGGCAGTTCGGTATTAAGCACTTTGGTTTCATCGATTGGCGAAGTGGAAACTGATGGTTTAGATTTTACAATTAATCATGACCGAGTCTTCGGTAGTAACTTTGATGTAAAACTGAATACAACAATTCTGAACGCCGAAATTATTGAAAATGAGCGTAATCCAGCCTATGTTGGTAAGCAATTTCCTTTAATGCCAAACTATAGAGCAAATTTACTGACCACCTATCATTACGGTAATGACTGGGATTTTTCAGTAGGTACTCGCTACTCGGGCAGACAGTTTTCGCAATTGGATAACTCAGACTTGCAGTTGCCATATTACAGCGCCTTTACTGAATCGGTTTATGTTGACTTGAAGGCTACCTATCGCTTTAACAAAGCAGGACACGTATCCGCCGGCATCGATAATATCAACGACTATCAGGCGTTTTATAACCATCCGCTGCCGCAACGCACCTTCTTCGCGCAAGTCGGTTACAAGTTCTAAAGACAGGCTTTTATTACCGGAATTGGCGCTTTAGCGCCAGTTTCGGGGCTTGGCTAACACCGCTCAATCCTCCGGCCCAAAACACCTGTCATAATCCTGACAAACCTCGCAGGACGGCGCGCGGCAGACATACAGGCCTTCGGCTTCGCAAAGCTGCTTATACAAAAACTTTTTCCATTTCATGTCTTTGGCATTGCGACTGACCAACTCCGGAAAGTTATGCGCCAGCAGAGCCGACAAGTCGCTACGCGACCATAACCCCAAGTCTTGCCATAAATGGTCACTGCCTAGGCAGGCGGCGACTATCATCGCAATCAAGCCGTCGGTTTCGATACCGGGCTGGCGGGCAAACTGACCCAGCAATATTTCCAGATCCTGTTTTTCCAGCATCCGGCTAAAATCCAGGCTACCGCCCGAGCAAGCCTGCTCGGCCAAGTGGTAACCGGGAAAATGCAGTTGCAGCAGTTGTTGGAATTGCGCCGGATGCAAACCCATTCTATCCGGCAAAACCCCATCACCAACCGCCCAACTTGCAGTAATTTGGGCCAACCAGACGCTGTTGGGCGACTGGCCGGCGCAGGCCATCAAGTCTTGATAAATGTGCTGCCGCGACTTTTCGATCAGTGCAGGATAGCCCTGCTGGGTTGACTGTATGCCTTGTGTGCAACTCATCATCATTACTCCGGCCTTGTTAAAGACGCTGCGATTTAATATTCGACGCGAATATCTTCATCCCTAACGATCATCTGACAAGCCAGACGCCATTCGGGTGGCAAGTCGTCAACGATCATTTGCTCCAACTGGGCGGCGGTGACTTTGCCGATTTGTTTGAGCAGGTTTTTTTCTTTCTCGGTCATCGTGCCGCCCATACGTTCAAGCTTTTTGTCGACACTGGTGACGCGAACCGCGCAAGTACCGCATTCGCCGTCTTCGCATTCAAAATTAATAGGAATCTTGTTTTCCAGCGCCAGTTTCAACACAGTCTGAGTATGACTGCCAGCGACTGCATAAACGGTTTTGTCCCGGTATTCGGGACTTGTGAATGTTACTAAAGCCATCTGTTTCTCCTTTTGCGTTCGTTATACTGGTCTGACGGATATTTCGCCGCCCAACACTTGTGCCTGGCAGGCGAGACGGTTATGTTTGCCGGCCATGTTTTCCCGCAAAATCTTGTCTTCCAGTACTGACGGTTCAGTCAGGTTGTTCCAACCAGCAGTCACTTTCATGATGCAGGTGCCGCAATCGCCTTCCCGGCAACCGTAGGTAATGCCCGATCCCACTTTCTCGGAAACTTCGATAACCCGAGTTCCGGCAGGGACGGTGACAGTCACGTTGATATCTTCAAATGTAATGGTCGCTTTGGCCATTGTAAAAACTCCATATGGATTAAAAAGTAATCTCGGCAGCCTCTAATCTGAGGACTCCCGGTTTGGAATCTAATCGATTCCCGATTTTCACCGGCCTTGCGACCGATGAGATCACCGATGCGTCCCTGGATCGGTTAGCCCGCAAAAATCTGCGGACTTAATAGCGTCACCCCCCGTGCTTGGCAGGGTGTCGAAAAAAATTGAACTGTATGTCTACAGATCGGCGAAATTGATCACCCGCGATTCCCTGACGCCCGTCAATTCCTGCGCCAGTTCCAAACCAAAGGCCTTGCATTCGATAATCTCGTCATCAGTCGGAATCAATTTGACCCGCAAGCCCTGAATCGGCACCCGCAGCTTTAAGCCGCGCAAGCGATCTTCCACCAGACGCACGCCCTCGCCGGTCCAGCCGTAAGAACCAAATACGCCGCCCAGTTTGTTTTTTAAATTGACCACGGTCAGCGATGACAATAAATCCCAGATCGGTTTAACTGCATCGCCGTTAATGGTCGGTGTACCCAGTACCAGGCCATCGGCCTCTTCGATCAAATCCACGAACGGTGCCACCTCGCCGCCTTCCAGATCGTACAAAGACACCCGCACATCCTCGACTTGCATCGCGCCCTGATAAATTGCCTCGGCCATGCGCCGGGTGTTGCCGTAAGAACTGATGTAAAAAATCAGCAGGGTTTTTTGGTTGGGTCTAAGTTCGTTGTGTAAAGCTGGCGTGGATAGCTGTCGGTAGCGCTGGATGTAATGCTGCGGGCGGTCGCGCAGAATCGGGCCATGGGTGGGCGCTATCAATTTCAAAGGCAGCGGCTCGATCAACTCCAGCGCACGCACCACGTATTCCTTGAAAGGCCGCATGATGTGGGCGTAGTAGTATTCAAACGAAAACCGAAAATCGCCGACCTTGTCGTTGTACAAGCGGTTGTCGCAAAAATGACAGCCAAACACATCCCCAGAAAACAGCATCGCCTCTTCCGGCGCATAGGTACATTGGGTATCCGGCCAGTGCAGATAAGGCGTGTGCAAAAACTCCAGGCTGCGGTCGCCCAGCGAGACCTTGTCGCCGGTCACCACCGGGGTAAAACTTAATTCGTCCTGCTTCAGCAAGCCTTTGAGCATGGATTGGGCTTTTTGGGAGATGAATAACTGGGCTTGCGGCGCGCGCTTCATCAATTCCGGTAATGCGCCGGTGTGATCGGGCTCCAGGTGATTCAAAACAATGACTTTGATCTCGGCGTAATCGGCAACGCATTCCAGACGCGCGAAAAAGTCGCTGGCAAAGCCTTCCTTAACCGTATCAATCACCGCCACGCCTTCGCTGCCACGCACGACATAAGCGTTATAACTGGTGCCATTGGCAGTTTTAAGAATGATGTCGAAGGTACGCAGATTTGGATCCAGCGCGCCTACCCAATGCACTCGTTCAGATAAGGCCACCGCCTGCGGTACGCCCTCTTCATCGACCAGTCTGACGCTGTTCATGGTTTACAGGCCTCGGCGTGGCTTTGCTTGGGACAGTTTTCCAGGTCTTTACCGCTGGGCGGCGACTTTAAGCCTAACCAGGCGTTGACTTGCACCTCGTCAAAACCACTGACGCGCTGCTCATCAACTTCCATCAAAGGTCGGCGAATCAACAGCGGCTGCGCCACCATCAGCTCAATAGCTGCTTGCTCGCTAAGCCCGTCTGGATCGACCAAGCCTTGTTTCACGTCCGGGGCGCTGCGGTTAAACCACTCCGCCACCGGTTTATCGCCAAAAAACGCACGCAATTTCTCCGGTTCCCTAGCCCACGGGTGTTGCAACAGATCGTAGACCACCAGCAAATGGCCAGCGGCACTCAGCAGTTGCTTTTGCCGGGTATTATTCAAACAACCCGGCTTTTCGTAGAAATGGACGGTGGCCATGGCCGTCAATGGGCTTGTAGTTCCGCCATCGCCTCTGCCATTTTTTCCGGTGGAATACCGGTCAGCGAGCCAGGCGGGTTAATCGGCACACCCAGTGCATCCAGAATGGCGCCTTCAATCGGGCAAATACTGGCGCATTGCGCATCTTTAAAATCGTCTTCACATTCGGTACATTTTTTGGCGTTAATCCTGAAATGACCGGTGGCTTCTGACATATAAATCGCCTTGCTGGGGCACAGTGGCTCGCAGGCATAACAGTTGACGCAGGATTCGATGATTTGTAAGGCCATAATGATTCATCCGTTGTGGGTCGGGTGAAACTCTCGTTTAACCCGGCCCATTGGCTTCAAAATGTTGGGTTACGCTGCGCTAACCCAACCTACGTTTTTAAGCTGTCGCCCGTTCTTCGGGCTTAGCCTGTTCCAGTTTGCCCGCTGCGGCCATTTCCTTGTAAACCGCCATGACTGCGTCTTCGATGGGCTCCATGGCGTGTTCGCCGTTGGGGACGATGCCAGCTTTTTCCAGCATGTCCCAAGGCTCGTAACCGATTTTGGAACACAGCACTGCCTCGCAACCGGCCAGCGACCGAATGGTTTGTTGCAACACGCTCTCGCCGTCGCCGCAGGTGTCGTCGCCGCCGCAATACAGATCGGCCTTGCGATGACTCATAAAGCGCACGCCGTCTGGCGATGCTTCGTAGATCAGGAATTCTTTGGCATGACCAAAGTGCATATTGATAACGCCTTGGCCGCTGGTCGCGACTGCCATCAATACTGGACGCGTGGTCAACCGCTCTTCCTGAGCATGCTTGACTGCAGACTCGGCTTTGG
Organism: uncultured Pseudomonadota bacterium; assembly: GCA_903858105.1. Classification (GTDB taxonomy): domain Bacteria; phylum Pseudomonadota; class Gammaproteobacteria; order Methylococcales; family Methylomonadaceae; genus Methylomonas. Next base: position 6,628 of record CAIOHN010000058.1, read on the forward strand.
CGGTACGTTTGCTGTGCATTTCTTCGGCAATCGCTTCGTGGATAACTTTGCGTTTTTCCATCGCGGCTTGATAGTCGATTTCCATGTCTTCGATCTTGTCCAAAGTAAACTCGTCACCGCGGTCTTCACCCAGCAAACCCACCGCGTCGGCACGGCATTGGCGGCAATGGCGCATCATGTTCATGTCGCCGGAGCAGGAATCCTGTAGCTCCATCAACTCGTCCTGACTTGGCCCGCGTTGGCCCATTACACCGTAGAAAGTGCCGTGTTCGGCTTCGGCGATTAATGGCATGACGTTGTGCAGGAAAGCGCCTTTGGCTTTGACGATTTTGCTGACTTCGGCCAAATGTTTGTCGTTGACACCGGGAATCATCACCGAGTTGACCTTGACCAAAATGCCTTTAGCCACCAGCATTTCCAGACCTTTTTGTTGCTGGTCGATCAAAATCTTTGCGGCTTTTTTGCCTTTGATGCGTTTGTTTTCCCAGAAAATCCAGGGATAAATCTGCGCGCCTATCTCTGGATCGACGCAGTTGATGGTGATGGTGACGTGATCGATATTGTGCTTGGATAACTCTTCTACCGAATCCGGCAAAGCCAGGCCGTTAGTGGATACGCACAATTTAATGTCAGGTGCTTCCTCGCTAAGCCGACGGAAAGTCTCGAAAGTACGTTCTGGATTAGCCAATGGATCACCGGGGCCGGCGATACCCAGCACGGTCATTTGCGGGATATTGGCAGCCACTGCCATGGTTTTTTTGACGGCTTGATCCGGCGTCAGTAACTCGGACACCACGCCTGGGCGGGATTCGTTAGCGCAATCGTATTTACGGTTGCAGTAATGGCATTGAATGTTGCAAGCCGGCGCGACGGCGACGTGCATCCGGGCAAAATAGTGATGCGCATCTTCCGAGTAACAAGGATGATTCTCAACCTTGGCGCGAATTTCGTCGGTCAAATGCCCAAGTTGGTCGTCGGTTGTGCCGCAGGAATGGGACGCGCAACCGCTGGCGCTGGCATCAGGTTTTTCATTTAATACTGGCAGTTCCATAATCTTCACCTCGCTTGAATGGTTATACAGAGGTAAAGCACAGGCTATGCCAGTTCTAAAATCAATTTAATTTACTGATATTAAAAGGTTTTTTTATACAGAAAGCCTGATTTGTCGTAAACAGCACAGGTTTATGTGTGTAACAAAACAAAAAGCGGCGGGCGATTGTAGGGTTGCCCTCAAGCGTTAAAGGCGAGCTTTTGCCCGCAGCAAAATAATTAATCTACGTGGCCCTTGGTCTTTACGCTGCTTCTTTAGTAAACTGCCAGCATCCCTATTTTTAAGGCGCAGAGCGTATGACCTACTGTATCGCTGTCTTTCTAAAAGACGGTCTGGTATTAACTTCAGATTCCAGAACCAACGCCGGCATCGACAATGTCAGCATCTACGGCAAAATGCATGCCTTTAACACAGGCTCTGATCGGAAGATCGTTTTGCTGAGCGCAGGCAATCTGGCTACCACGCAAGCGGTAATCGACCAACTTAAGCGCGACATTAAAGAAGAAGCGGAAACGAGTCTGGATAGCGTGCGCTATTTATCCGAAGCCGCCGCCTATCTGGGCAAAATCAGCGTGGAAAAACAGCGCCGTCATGTCGATGCCGGACAAAGCAGCTTTAATCCGTCGGCGACTTTTATTCTGGCTGGCCAAATCGGCCAGGAGCCGCATGGCGCGTATTTGATCTATCCGGAAGGCAATTGCATTACTACTTCAAGGCAAACGCCTTATCTGCAAATTGGCGAAAACAAATACGGCAAACCAGTTTTGGATCGCTTTTTAAAAATCGACACCTCGCTGCACGAAGCCGGTCGCTGCTGTTTGATTTCCATGGATTCGACTATGCGTAGCAACGCCAGCGTCGGCGCGCCGGTGGAACTGTTGATTTATCATAAAGACAGCCTGGAACTTGAAGAATATTATTGTTTTCAAGAAGATAACGAGTATTTAAGCCAAATCCGCAAAATGTGGCACGAAAAACTCAAACAAGCTTTTGCCACTTTGCCGCAGTTTGGCAAAGAGGATTCCAAGCCTTTACCGGGCTGGTTATAGGCGGCAAACCACTTACGACACCTCTCACTCTCCGGGAAAAGGCTGAAGTGAGGAGATATAAAACATAGCTTATTGGTTTTATCCCCTCACCCCAACCCTCTCCCGAAAGGAGAGGGGGCTTGTCAGCGATTTACCCTTCTATCCGGGAGGAGGCTGTCTAAAGTCCCTTCTCCTTTATGCCCTGTGGGTACTCAGGGAGAAGCTTAGGATGAGGGTATATAAATCAATGATTTATTGCCCCCTGACCCCAACCCTGAAGTAAAGGTTTCCTTTAGTAAATTATGTCGCGATCAGGTATTCGCAAATAGCGCTCCCCGTTCCGGCCTATCACTCACATCCAGCACATGCGTTTCGTATGAATAAAACCGTTTTAGTCACCGGCTCCAGTCGAGGAATCGGCAAAGCCATTGCTTTATATCTGGCCGCTCGTGGCTACGATTTGGTGTTGCATTGCCGCAGTCGGCGGGAGGACGCCGAGGCTGTCGCCGCCGAGATTGCAGCCATCGGCCAACAAGCCCGTATCCTGCAATTTGACGTGGCCGACCGCAACCAGGCGGCGCAGATTTTGACCGCTGACATGGAAGCGCACGGTGCTTACTACGGCGTAGTCTGCAACGCCGGCATCAGCGCCGACAATGCCTTTCCAAGCTTGACTGGCGAGGAATGGGATAGCGTGATTCATACCAATCTCGACGCTTTTTACAATGTATTGCAGCCCATCGTGATGCCGATGGTCAGACGCCGCAAACCGGGGCGCATCGTCACCTTATCCTCGGTCTCAGGTATCATGGGCAATCGCGGCCAGGTCAATTACAGTGCCGCCAAAGCCGGCATTATTGGCGCGACCAAAGCCCTGGCGCTGGAATTGGCCAAACGTGATATTACCGTAAATTGCGTCGCTCCCGGCTTGATTGCCACCAATATGATCTCTGAATTGCCGCTGGATGAAATCAAACAAATGATTCCCGCGCGCCGGGTCGGCAAACCCGAAGAAGTAGCGGCTACCGTGGCGTTTTTACTGTCCGATGACGCCGCTTACATCACCCGGCAAGTGATTTCGGTAAACGGCGGTTTATGTTGAAACGCGTGGTGCTTACCGGTGGTCTGAGAATTTGGGTGCTGATTTAGCTGTCTCCGCTCGTCACAACGGTGAGCAACCGTTACAATCGCCCGCTTTAATCAAGTTTCTGCTTGCCGCACTGGCTCCGATACAGTGGGACGATCAGAGCCGCAGTTGGCAATGGCAAACACACTAATCCAAAAAATCAATTACGGCTGGCGCTTACTGGCCACCGCGCTCAGCTTTACCAGTTTTGGCATCGGCGGCGTGATGCTATGGATATTGGTGTTGCCTTTGTTGGCCATGTGGCCCGGCAACCCCAGCCAAAAAGCCTGCCGCGCTCAGCGTACCGTCAGTTTTAGTTTTTATGTGTTTATCGGTTTGATGCATAGACTGGGGGTAATGAGCTATGAAATCGACGGTCTGGAAAAACTGAATCGGCCCGGCCAATTAATCCTGGCCAATCATCCCACTCTGGTGGACGTAGTGTTTTTGCTGAGCCGGATCAAACAAGCCAGTTGCATCGTCAAGGCCAGTTTATGGCGTAATCCAGCCATGCGCGGGCCTATTTTAAGCGCAGGCTACATCAGCAACGCCGATTCGGTGACCATGCTTAATGATTGTGCCAACTGGCTTCAAGCCGGCGGATCCATGCTTATTTTTCCGGAGGGCACCCGCTCCGTGCCAGGTCAGCCTTATCGGTTTCAACGCGGAGCCGCGGCAATTGCCCTGCAAGCCGATTGTATAGTCACACCGGTAACGCTGACTTGTTGGCCCAGCACCTTAACTAAAGCCCAAGCCTGGTATCAAATCCCCGCGCAACGCTTTCATTTAAGAATGATAGTAGGCGACGACATCGATCTGACTGCGTTCCGCGAACTACAGCCCAGATCCATCGCGGTGCGCCGCTTGAACCACTATCTACAGGACTATTTTACCCAACAGCGAGAACGCTATGAGCCAGATGGAAACTGAATTAAAACGCTTGATTATCGACAGCCTGGCGCTGCACGATGTCGCTATTGCCGATATAGACAGCAATGCCCCCTTATTTAATGACGGCTTGGGCTTGGATTCGATAGACGCGCTGGAATTGGGACTGGCGATCCGCAAAACCTATCAGGTTAAAATTGATGCCGAACGCGATGACGTGGTAAAAATCTTTGCCTCGGTCGCGACTTTGGCCCAATTTATCGAGGCGGCGCGCGGTTGAGGGTGATGGGGTGACCGCGGTGGGCAACCACAAGGGTTGCCCCTACAAATTCGTGTGCTCCGCAGAACAAACGCGCTATAAACCAATACAATCCTGACGCGGCTGCGAAAAGCTGCAGACTTTATTGCGGCCCGTGTTTTTGGCTTGATAAAGCGCCTTATCGGCCAAGTTAAGCAGACTGCTGACATTGCTGCTTTTATCCGTCAACGTAGCCACGCCGATGGACACCGTGAAGCGCAAGTCTTGCCCAGATTCCAACAAAATAGTGCTGTCAGCGATTACCGCACGTAGCCGTTCCGCGACATCCAGCGCCTTGTCGTGGCTGGTTTCCGGTAGCAAAATCGCAAACTCTTCGCCGCCCATACGGCCGGGCACGTCAATTTCCCGCAACACTTCCACCAGGATGTGGCCCAATGTCCCCAGCGCTTTGTCGCCTGCTTCGTGGCCGTAGGTATCGTTGACAGCCTTAAAGTGATCGATGTCCAGCATCAAGATCGATAAGGGATTGCCGTAACGATTGCTCCGCGCCAATTCCGCTTCGCCTTGTTCCATGAAATAACGGCGGTTGGCGATGCCGGTCAAATAATCGATGCGCGCCTGACGCTCCAACTCCGCTTGCAGCGCTTTACGCTCGCTAATATCGCGCACGAAGGCGCAGTTGTACTCCGATCCTTCAAAGATTAAATAATTGGCCGCAATTTCTACCGGAATCTCCCGACCGTCTTTGCAGCGCTGCACCGTTTCCAACTTCAGCGAACCTTTTTGCTTGAGTTCCTGCCAATGCTCAGGCCAATTTTGTGCGGAAAAATACGGATCGATATCCATAATTGAAAAGCTCAGCAGTTCCTCGCGGCTATATCCCAACACTTCGCAGGCCGTGGTGTTTACATACTGAAATCGTCCGCTGTTTGTCACCCAGTACAAACAATCCGTGGCCCTATCCACCGAAAACTGGGTCAGATGCAAGGCCTTTTCCGCAAGCTTACGCTCGGTAACATCGTTGTAAATACAAACAATTTCGCCAGTGGGCAACTTATATACATAGTTTTCTCGCCAACCCTGAATCCGATCATCTTTATAAAAAGCCGGCAGGCAAGACTCGGGTTGGCCGGTTTTGCTGACTCTACGCAACACGTTGATCAAACCAAATTCGAATATCCCCGGAAACTTCTCGGTCAGTTTTTTACCTATCAATTCCCGACGGGTGACTTTTTCGATACGCTCCGCCGCCTTGTTGAATCCGACAAAAATAAAATCCCGGCCATCGTCACAGGGTTTGTAAACCGCCACGCCGCTACTCATGTTTTTAAATAAGGCCGATAAGCGGGCTTCGCTGGCTTCCAGGGCTCTTTTTTCGGATAGTAACAGTTGATTATTTTGAACGATCTGATCGGTTCGTTCTTCGACACGCTGATTGAGTTGCTTATTCAGCTCAGCCAATTCGGCGGCGGCCTGTTTCTGCCTTAAGCGATCCAAACCGTTATTGGCAAAGGCTTGCGCCAAGCTGGCGTACATTTTGGTAATGCTTTGCAAATGCTGCTTGGAAATGACAGGCATTTTGGCAATAGCTTGCAGATAGCTGCTTTCATCAAAGCCATTCTGTCGGGCCTGACGCCGGAAGAACTCCAGATCGGGCGGTTCGATAAAACATTGCCCCGTAAAAATATTGGCGACGTGCTGACCATCGACCGTAATGGGCATTGCCGAATCCACCAAGCCGTTCAGACAATTGTAAATTGCAAAACTCTCGCCCTTTAGCATGCTTTTGACCAAGGCCGTATCGCTAGCTACGCAATTGGCGCAGGTATTGGCATTGGCGCGATGAAATTTGACACACGTCTCTTCCCAGCCGGATCTGGTAAGGACAATGCCATCGGTGTCGATAATGCCGTTAGCAATACCAATCACCTGGTACAAGTCGTCCATCAGCGTTTGCAGGCTGACTAGATCAACAAGTTGGGCAAATTGGATGGTTTGATCGGGCATGGGCGGGTCTGAAATCGAACAGTTAAATTAACGGTCTGCCGTTTAACGCTGATAATAGCAGCATTCTGATGAAGCGAAGCTGAAATGCGGGATAACTTTCAGCATTTACAATGCCCACAGCCCTTTTCCTATCAGGCTTCTGTGGAATAATAGCGTATTTAGTCAAACCAGCGCCCCACTCTTGACTGTCGTTAATGTATTAACCGCCACCCGCAATCTGCTAGCAGGAAGCAATGACATTTATTAAACAAGTGTCGCTAAAATGTCGGCGCTGGCAGCAAGCCGCAGGCTATATTTCAATTTTTAATACGGAACGACGCTTTAGTTCCCGCCACTTGGTTCATGGAGATTTACCTTGAAAACCTGCATTATCGTGCCGGTGTATAACCACGAAAACGCCATCCCACAGTTACTCAGCAAACTCAAACCGCAAGGTTTGCCCTGCTTATTGGTTAATGACGGCAGTTCCCCGGACTGTAGCCAGGTTTTGGCCGACTGCGCCAGACAACAGGCCGATTGGTTGAGTTTGATCGAGCGCCCTGCTAACAGCGGCAAGGGGGCTGCGGTAATCGATGGTTTTAACTGGGCCATTGCGCAGGGCTTTAGCCACGCCATTCAAATCGATGCCGACGGCCAACACGATGTGCAGGACATTGCAAAACTGCTGCATCTCAGCCGCGACAATCCCCAGGCCATGCTGTTAGGCAAACCCATTTACGCAGCCAGCGCGCCCAAAAGCCGGGTGTACGGTCGGCAATTTACCAATATGTGGATCTGGATAAACACGCTGTCGCTGGCTATCGACGATGGTATGTGCGGCTTGCGTTTGTACCCGCTGTTGGCGGTGGAAAAGCTGTTGCACAACACCAACATAGCCCAAGGCATGGCGTTTGATATTGATATTGCGGTGCGCCTGTATTGGCAAGGCGTCGATGTCCTCAATTTGCCCACCGCGGTCAGCTATCCGCTGGACGGGGTTTCGCATTTTAAGATGTGGCGCGATAACGTATTAATTTCTCAAACTCACGCCAAATTGTTTTTGGGTATGTTGATCCGCATCCCCAAACTGCTGCTCAGGCATTTTCGATGAACCAGGCTCAGCATTGGGCTGACATGCGGGACTGGAGCCTGCTGTGGGGAATGCGCTTATTGTTTAGCATCCACCGCCTCTGCGGCCCGCGGGTGTTACAGCTATTTTTGTATCCGGTAGTCAGTTATTACTGGCTGGCCAATCGTCCGGCGCGGCAAGCCAGTCGCGACTATTTACAGCATTTGGCAGCCTTTGCGCCTGAATTGGCATTATCAGCCAGCCGCTTGAACAGCTACCGGCATTTCATCAGTTTTGCCAATGCCATCATCGACAAACTGGCGGCCTGGGCCGACACTTTGGCGCTGGCCGACATTGAATTTCAAGGGCGAAATCAGCTCCTAGACGATTTAAAATCCGGTAAAGGCGCATTATTGCTGGCTTGTCATCTTGGCAACCCTGAAGTCTGCCGCATGCTGGCGACTTACGATGCCGATCTGAAAATCAACGTGCTGGTGCATACCAAACACGCCGAAAAATTTAATCGCTTACTGGCGCGTTATAACCCCGAAAGTGGCCTTCATTTACTGCAAGTTACCGAGATAAACGCCGCCAGCGCCATGCTGTTAGCGGAAAAAATAGAGCTCGGAGAGTTGGTGATCATCGCCGCCGACCGCACGCCAGTCGGTAACAGCCAACGCGTCAGCCAGGTAGATTTTCTCGGCGCGCCCGCGCTGTTGCCGCAAGGGCCGTTCATTCTGGCAGCTTTATTAAAATGCCCGGTTTACAGCTTATTCTGTATAAAACAACAGGATAAACACCGGGTAATTTTTGAACCATTCAGCGATGGTTTAAGCTGGTCAAGAACCGACCGCGAGCAAGTCATCCAGCAGACTGTGCAACGCTACGCCGAACGCTTACAAGACTATTGCCGACAAGTGCCGTTACAGTGGTTTAATTTTTATGATTTTTGGCGGTTGTGATCGGCCTAAAATCAGTGCCTCACCAATACCGAGCCTCTAAACATTCCCTCTTCCTCTGGGAGAGGGATTAAATTATTGATTTGTAGCGTTATAAATGAAAACACAGCCAAATAAAAACCATGAACTTCGCATCCGATAACTGGGCTGGCGCACATCCGGCAATTTCGCAACGCTTGCAAGCAGCCGCAGCTGGATTTGCCGCACCTTATGGCGCCAGCGCACTGGACAGGGAAATTGAACAAGGCTTTAACACGCTGTTTGAACGCGAAGTGGCGGTTTACTTTGTCGGCACCGGCACCGCGGCCAATTCGCTGGCGCTGGCGGCGGTCAATCGTCCGGGCGGAGTTTCCTTTTGTCACCGCGAAGCGCACATGCTGGAAGACGAATGCGGCGCGCCGGAGTTTTTTACTCACGGCGCGCGACTGGCGCCAGTGGATGGTGACAACGGCAAAATTGACCCGGAGCAACTAAAAGCCGAAATCGAACGTTTCCCCCCAAATTTTGTGCATGCCGGCCAACCGATGGCTATTTCCATCACCCAAGCCACCGAAATTGGCACCTTGTATCAGCCTGCGGAAATTAGCGCCATTGCCGAGATTGCTCAAGCTTACCGTTTACCTTTACATATGGATGGCGCGCGCTTTGCCAATGCTTTAGTCGCATTGGATTTAACGCCAGCAGAAATGACCTGGCAACGGGGCGTGGATATTGTGTCTTTCGGTGGCACCAAAAACGGTTGTTGGTGTGCCGAAGCCTTGGTGTTTATGCAACCAGAAATGGCCAAAGACTTGCCCTTTATTCGTAAACGCGCCGCGCAGTTGTTTTCTAAAAGCCGCTTTATCGCCTGCCAATTTGACGCTTATTTGCAAGATGGACTTTGGTTGGAGTTGGCGCGGCATGCCAATGCCATGGCCGCCCGCCTGGGAGTTGGCATCGCCAACGCCGCGGGCGCCAGGCTGGCTTGGCAACCGGAGGCCAATGAAGTATTTTGCGTTTTAGACAAAACCCTGGCCGATCAACTGCAGGCACAAGGCGCGGTTTTTTATCCCTGGAATCCGCCACGCGCCAACCCGGACTTGTTGGCTGAGCATGAAGTCTTACTGCGTCTGGTTACCAGTTTTGCCACGCATGTAGATGAGGTAGACCGGTTTACCGAGTTTTTGCGGTAATGCCTTTAGTAGGGTCGAATTTATTCGACCTGAAAGCATCCATGGTGCGAATAAATTCGCACCTACAACTCCTAACTTAAGAACATTGCCCCGAGTATCCACAGAGCGTAAAGAATAAGGCGTTTTTAATTTTTAGGGCTTCCTTTATACCCCTTCAATCAAACTTCTCAGCATGCATAAGCACGATCATTATTTCTCAAATGATTTGACTATCATGCCAACCGGCACTAACGGTATCAGGCCAATCACCAACGCATCACCCACCAGCGCAATCGGTGTCGCCCTTATTTTGTCTAACGTTGATATGCCTTCTTCAGATGAAACACTCACGCTGTATTTATTATTTAAAACCTGTGTTTTTCCGATCGGCATTTTTGTGCCGCCTGCTGAATAACGCTCGCCCTTGAGACTGATATTTAATTGCAAATTGTTGGGTGATGTTTCTAAAAAGCCAATCATCTTGGCGTCGGCTAACTCAGCAACAGCAAGCGGCGTCTTGATATTAAGCGTAAAGTTACCGGTTATGCTTTCATCATCCACCATCGCAAAATCAGAAAAGCTTGCCGTTAGCTTTACTCTAAAGGGCGCATCCAACGTTTGTATTAATTGGGGGTTGCTCTTAAAAATATAATGATATTTAGGCGAGATAAATACTATCTGCTGTTTATCCTGAGATATTAAAATTTGGTCGACATTTTCTTTGTATATGATCTTGACAGGTTTATGCGTCCAAAGCTCGTAAGTACAGGCATTTAGACTCAACAATACAAGATATAAAAATAATGCGCTATTTCGCAACATGCAGTATTCCCCTAGCTTCGCTTTTTCGAATTATCCACGACTGCTGACATATTAAACGTCTACTAAGCGTCGCGCCAAGGGATCTTGCCGATAATGACGCTGCATTTCACTTAAAAAAAGCCTGTGGAATACCTAAATAGTGGCTTAACACCGTAAAAACACAGCAGCATTCGTGTTGGCATAAGGATTGATGTAGATGCCCAAAGCTCGCTTGTAACATAGAACTGGTAAGGGATGAACCCGCAAATCTAACAAAAACTTACTCTTCCGGGCTTAGCGTTGCGTTAATCAAGCACTGAGAAACTACACAGACTTCAGCTTAATTATCTATATAAAATTTTGCTAATGTTTGTTCCAGATCAAGAATTACGACTGCTCATACGACTATAGTGCTTAGGCATTCACAGTAATTGAACGAGGAACGGAATGGTCGCAGAGCTACATATTCAAAAATATCATGTGTTTTTCGAAGATTTTAACCAACCGGCTTTTGGCTGCAGTCTAGACGATGCCGGCGTTTTTTATATCAAGTTACATAGGTTGCGTTTATCCATATACGGTCGAAAATTCAATCGCCAGTGGAAATAGCCGCACCCCAGTTTTAAAACCTCCAGCACCCGCGGCGCTGGAGGTTTAGCTCTGCCACCCTCTCAAACAGAATCGGGCTGATTACTCGGCTGCAATCATTGGCCTGACCTTAATATCTTTGCTTATCCCCATTCAAGCGCGCTATGTGCGAAAATCCGGGTTTACGCGTAGCCTACCGCTTATGCGTTGAACACCTCTATCGCCACTTCTTACTACTATGCCTGCTTTGCAACCGTATAATCGGCTGAAACAACCCACAAGACTTAAATGCAAGCCGCGCATTTTGCCGCCAAAAATCTACTGTAAGTGCCGACCATGAACACTACTCTGCCACAGCCCAAGCGCCGCTGGCTGCGGTCGCTTGCGATCAGCGTACTGGTGTTGTGCATACTTGCGGCAATCACGTTTTGGCAACGCTCTGCCGCGTTGCAATGGCTATTGCAGCAATCGCTGCAACACACATCGCTAAGCTCGCCAAAACTATCCGGCCTATTGTTTAATTTTCAACAAGCCGAGTTAGCGAACATTGAATTTGGCCTGGACACCCAGGCAGGCAAACTATTGGTGACGCTGGCAGCCATCAAGACCGATTTCGATCTGCGACAAGCCACAGTCAAAAGCCTTAACATCGGTCATGCCACCCTTAAACTTGACTACCAGCCAAGCGATAATCCAGAAGCCGCAGATCAAGCGGCCACACCACTGAATCTGCCGCTGGAAAAAGTAACCATCGACAAGCTGGATATCGACATAGCCACGCCCTGGGGCCCAAGCCACTTTAGCGGCCACGGCGAGTTGGTAAACACTGCCGTCGAAAAGCTTGTGCTTAAACTGCAGGATGCGCGGCAAACCGTTGTTCTTGAACTCAAGCCCGATTTCAGCGACGCCCAACTCCGCGCAAACGTCATCAAGGTGTTGGAGCTTAACGCCCAATTCACTCCAGCTAAACAGACCGTCAGCCTAAGCGGTAATGTAGTATCTGTACTAAATTGGCTGCACCACGATGCGCTAATCCCGGCGACGCTGAGCAAACGACTGGAAGCATCTGGGATAAACCAAGTAATACCGAGTTTAAACGCCGTACGCCTTGATATTAATCTGCTGAGTGCGAACAACTTCAGCTCGGCACACGGCAAGGCTTTACTGACGCGAGATAAGCACGATTTACTGGTCGTCGATTTGTCGATGCCCAACAGCAAAGCGATAGCCGCCGATAGTCACTTGCAAATAAGCGCTACCGAAGCCTTTACTTTGTTAGAACCCTGGCTACCGGAAGTGAGCAAGTCATGGACGGTTGCCAGCGGCGACCTGCTAGGTACGCTAACGCTAGCCTGGCAGCCTGATCAGGCACTTACCGGGTCTGCGCAATTACAGCTTAACGAGTTGGCAATGACTGCGGGGGCGGCAAAAATCCAATCCGGCAACTTTAGCTTGAATATGCCGGATGTAACCGAGCTAGCCCTGGAACTTACCGCGGATGTCCCAACGCTGGCACTGGGTAAGGAACTGATAGCCAGTAGTGTTCAGCTTAAAGCCGCCTATCAGGAGCCGGCGTTAAGGCTGGATCAAGCCAGTCTGATGTTGTTTGGCGGCAGTATGCAACTAATGCCGGATACGCTGTTGCTGGATAAACCACCCTTGCTGCTGAGCTTGCGTTTGCACAATATCGATCTGTCGCAGTTATTGAACAGTTTGCATTATCCCAACCTGTCCGGCTCCGGCGTTATCAGCGGTGAGCTGCCTTTAAAACTTTCAGCGACCAGCCTGGATTTGCAAGACGGCAGCCTCAACGGCATGCAGCCGGGTGTGTTACGCTATGTCGGGCCAGTTAATGATAATGAAAACATCGCTTTTAAGGCGTTGCGCAATCTGGTTTACCAGCAACTACAAGCCAAAGTCGATTATCGACCCAATGGCGATTATCATCTGGGTTTGCACCTGGAAGGCAATAACCCTGAAGTGTTGGCAGGGCATCCGCTGGCGTTTAACCTGAATATCAGCGGACAGTTGCCGGAATTGTTGCAAAATGGCATTTTAGCCGGCGATTTTGAACGCGCCATTATGGAACAGGCCACCGCCAAACCTGTCAATATTGAAAAGCCGCGCAAACCGTCGCGGCAACCCCAAAGTGCGGTTAAACCTTCTAAAGATCGGAGCAGGCAATGAAATGCAAGCTGATAAATACTGCGGTCATCGTGTGCTGCGCCAGTTATCTGGCAGGATGCTCGCCATCCGTCCGGCTGGAAGCACCGGACAAGCCCATCGAAATTAATATGAATATCAAGATTGAGCACGAGATCCGCTTGAAAGTAGAAAAAGACGTAGACGAATTAATCTCCAACCAGAAAGGCTTGTTCTAAGGAGCGACTGATGAAAAACAAAAAACTGATGCTTGTATTAGTGCCGTTGTTTTTGGGCTTATGCCTGACAGCCCTGCCGGCTAATGCGGTCGATCTGGCGCAAGCCAAAGCCGTCGGCCTGGTAGGTGAACAAATGAACGGTTTGTTGGGTGTGGTTAAAGCCGATGCGGGTGCCGATGTGCAAAATCTGGTTAAAAGCATTAACGCCCAACGGCTGGCGGAATATCAACGCATCGCCGCCAAAAATGGCGTACCTGCAGAAGAAGTGGCCAGATTAACCGCCCAAAAAGTGATCAGTCAGGCTCCGGCCGGTCAATTTGTGCAAACGCCATCCGGTTGGGTGCAACGTTAAAGGCTTTGAGGTCAGCCAGTCCAAGCAAAATTGCTAGTACTGGCTTTCCAAAGAATGTGGATTTAAACCCACAACCTTAACAATCAGTGGCGCTAATAAGTCAACTCTAGCTATCTCCCGACCTAGACCTGAACATCACCAGCACCACCTTCAGGAAGTTACCTTGCCATCCGGCTTAGTCAAGTCAAAAGCGCAGCTCACCGCTCTTCTATACAGTCGGCAGCTAATCACTTAAGCAGAAACAGTCGGTAAAAACAGGCTACCGCGCTTAATTCACTAGTCAAGCGGTTGTATATTTAACACTCGATCAAATTGACCGCCAAGCCGCCGCGCGAGGTTTCCTTGTATTTGGTTTTCATATCGGCGCCGGTTTCGCGCATGGTTTTAATCACTTTATCCAACGACACAAAATGCTTACCGTCGCCGCGCAAGGCAATTCGCGCCGCGTTGATCGCTTTGACTGAACCCATGGCATTGCGCTCGATACAAGGCACTTGCACCAAGCCACCGACCGGATCGCAGGTTAGCCCCAGATTATGTTCCATGCCAATTTCAGCGGCGTTTTCGACTTGTTCCGGGGTGCCGCCCAAGACTTCTGCCAGGGCACCGGCCGCCATCGAACAAGCCACACCCACTTCGCCCTGGCAGCCCACTTCCGCGCCGGATAGCGAAGCGTTTTCTTTGTATAAGATGGCAATCGCTGCGGCAGTCAACAAAAAGCGAATCACGCCCTCTTCATTTGCGCCTTCGCAAAACCGCCAATAATAATGCAACACCGCCGGAATAATGCCAGCTGCGCCGTTAGTCGGTGCCGTGACCACCCGGCCACCGGCGGCATTCTCTTCGCTAACCGCCAATGCAAATAAATTTACCCAATCCAAAGTACCGACTGGCAAACCGGGAGTCTGCTGCGGTATTTCGCCGATCAGTTGCCGATACAGATTAGCAGCCCGTCGCCGCACTTTCATGCCGCCCGGCATCACGCCCTCTTGCTGTGTGCCTCGTTCGACACAGGCCTGCATCACGCGCCAGATGTTCAGTAAATTGCGACGAATTTCATCTTCATTCAACCAGGCTTTTTCGTTACTCAGCATCAAAGCGCTGATGGGTTTATTATGCGTCGCACACAATTTCAGCAAACCGGCGCCGGTGGTAAAGGGATACGGCAGACTGGTATCGTCATGGCTTATTTGATCGACAGCAGCTTCAGCGCCGGTCACCACAAAACCACCACCGACCGAATAATAATCAGCCTGCACCAGTTCGGTGCCAGTATTATCGAAAGCCGTAAAGCGCAAACCGTTGGCGTGATACGGCAAGGACTTGCGCTGAAACAGCAAATCGGCTTTTTCGGTAAACACTACTGGATAACGCTGCAATAAATTAATTTCGGCATTTTCCCGAATCAGCGCCAGCCGTTGCGGGATGATTGCCGGATCGATTAAATCAGGCACTTCGCCTTCCAGGCCAAGCAATATGGCCTTATCGGTGCCGTGGCCCTTGCCGGTGGCGCTTAAAGAGCCGAATAATTCGATCTGCAAGCGCTTGACCTGACTAATTACGCCCTGCTGCTCCAGTTTACTGGCGAAGCTCATCGCCGCTCGCATCGGCCCCACCGTATGCGAGCTGGAAGGCCCAATACCGATTTTAAAAATATCGAAAACACTGATCGCCATGACGCACCTGAATAGTCTAAAAATGCCTGCTATTAAATAGCTAGCAATCATCGTACCGAATCACGGCTACCGAAAATCAAGCCGGGAGAACAACGTGGCGCAAGCGCGAGTGAAATTATGCGAGACTTATTGCGCTTGCTTGAGGAGAGAAGCCAAATCAAAGCTACAATCTTTACGTAGCGCTGTAATTGAAGGTGAAGAAAGTGGTAAGTGCTTGGGGGGGATTGATTTTAATCCCCTCACCTAACCTTCTCCCGAAATACCCACAGAGCACAAAGGAGAAGGGACTGATCGGTATATACGACAGCCTCTGGGAGCGAGAAATAGATTTTTTAAGGATGCCGACCAAACAATCTAACCAAATGCGCAAAATGCCCGGACTTGTCTTCGCTTAACTGGGACCAATCAAAACGCCAGTGCCAGTTCCCCTCAGTAGTACCGGGCGTATTCATCCGGTCCGGCGAACCCAGTTTTAAAATATCTTGCATCGGAATCACGGCCAAATTAGCCACCGAACCGAGCGCCGCATGAATCAAGGCGCTGGGCATGGGCAGGCTAGACCAGCCCAGATAGTCGTAAATCCGCTGTTTCTCGCCATCACCCAAGCCATCAAACCAGCCCAAGGTGGTATCGTTGTCGTGTGTGCCGGTATAGACCACGCTATTTTGTTGATAATTGCAGGGCAGGTACGGATTGTCGCTGTTGCCACCAAAGGCAAACTGCAAAATCTTCATGCCGGGCAAATTAAAATCATCGCGTAAGGCTTCTACTTCATCGGTGATGATGCCCAAATCTTCGGCCACCAAAGACAAAGAGGCAAAGCGCTGTTGAATAGCTGTCAATAGCTCCGCCCCTGGCGCGGTAACCCAGCGGCCATTTATCGCTGTATCTTCATTGGCCGGAATTTCCCAAGCGGCTTCCAGGCCACGGAAATGGTCGATTCTAAGAATGTCGAACATTTCGTTCTGAGTTTTGATGCGATCCAGCCACCATTTAAAACCGGTTTTTTGCAAATAGTTCCAGTCGTAATGCGGATTGCCCCAGCGTTGTCCATTCTCGGAAAAATAGTCGGGTGGCACACCGGCGACGCTGTCCATTTCGCCAAAGCTATTCAGCTTGAACACATCCCGATTGGCCCAAACATCCGCACTGTCGTAGGAGACAAAAATCGGAATATCGCCAAACATCAACACGCCTTTGCTGGCGGCGTAGTCTTTTAATTCGTGCCACTGCTTAAAGAACACATACTGCTCAAACTTGATGGTCTCAATCACCGCTTTGAGCAACTGCCTGGATTCGTTCAAGGCTTTAGGCTCACGCTGTTTCAAGGCATCCGGCCACTGGTTCCAGCCCTTGTGCCCAAATACATTGCGTAGTGCAATAAACAAAGCAAAGTCGTCCAGCCAGTCGGCCTTGTTTACGCAAAACTGCTTAAAATCTTGCTGTTCAGTGGCACCGGCCAAGGTTTGAAAGCCGTAAAAGGCTTTGGTGACCAAGCAGCTTTTGGTGTATTCAGAATTTGTGTAGCAATCGCCGCAGCGATCTGTTTGCTGTAACCAGCCCTTATCGGCTAACCATTGGATGTTGATTAAAGCCGGGTTGCCGGCATGGGCGGATAAACATTGGTAAGGCGAACCGTCGCCATGCGGCATGCCAAGCGGCAGGGTTTGCCAGACGGTAGCGCCAATATCGTGCATGAAATTGACAAAATTGAATGCTTCCTTGCCTAAATCGCCGCACTCCCCACGACCCGGTAACGATGTTATGTGAAGCAAAACACCTGCGCGGCGTTTATCCAAGAGAGCACCCATCTGTCTGTTTCCAATAAATTAAGTTTGATTACCGCGCCGCATCGCGCCACCCATTGCCGGACTACCGCTGCCTTGGGTAAATGATAAGGCAAGATAGGGAGGAGGTTCTTCACCCAATAGGCGGTAGAGATTGCTCAGGTTAAGCCGATACTGTTTTTCAAAGTCGCTCACAGCTTCGCCCGGATTGTAATCGCCGAACCACCAAAACCAATCGGAGCCTTCGCAGACACCCAATTGAATCTGCGCCACTGCCAACTGCTGCTCGGACAATCTGCCATTGGCTACGACCTTATCGAAAGCCAGCTTTACATCGCCCAGCATATCCCAACCGTAGTTTTTATCGGCATCGCCGATCCAGGTGGAGAAGGTGCCGTATACCCAACTACCGGCTACCAATTTGGGTAAAAGTCCCACTTGTGCAGAGGCATCGTCCAGGTATTCGGAGAAGGTGGTTAATTCGATTCGCGGATGTTCACTAAGCCTTTTGTACAATGCGCTGAGAAAATGATACCCGTTATCCGGAAAATATTCCCAAGCATTTTCACCATCCATAACAATCGATACCAGAGGCACTTGTTTTTCATGGTCAGCGATATTTTCCAGGTGCTGAATCAGATCGGCTACCGCATCGTCGGCATGCCATTTTGAATATTCAAAACCGATTAAATCGGATAATCCATCGTCACGAAAAAAACAGGCGACATCGCTGGAATCCAGTTTAAAAGGCCTATGAACACTAGCGGCATCGCCTCTACCGCCAGCATGAATGCTGTTATGCAACACATTGCCGCCACTGGCCGCCCATTTAAAACCAAAATCGGATAATACCTGCAAAGTTTGTTCACTGACGCTGCCTTCAGAAGGCCAGCAGCCTTGAGGCTCAAAACCAAAAAAATGTCTGAAGGTCGCCAGGCCTTTTTGCAGATGCCAACGCACACGCTCGTCGCCACCCGGATATTGACTTAAGGCTGGCAAAGCTACGCCGGGCATGGCCTCGCAAGCACTATTTATATTCAGCATCAAGGGCATGATTGGATGCGCATAAGGCGTCACCGACAGTTCGATGCGACCTTTTCTGGCTAAAGCCTTGTAGCGATAAATAACTTTGGATAATAAATCGCCGATGATTTCAACGACCTCGATCCGGTCGTGCAAACTAAAATTGCTGCCTTTTTCGATTAAACGTTGCACCCGGCTATCGCTTAGCTTGACCGTCTCACCCATCCAGGCCAAGTGATACCAAACCAGCACATCGGACAGAAATTGCGAATTGACGTAATGAACCGAATCCTGATGATCTTGAATCCAGTCCGCCATTTCTGTCAATTTCCGAAAAACCGGGTAGCGATCGATTTGTCGCTCGCGATTGGCCTTTTTACAATCTCGCAGCAGTTTCAGGCGCTTTTCGGGGTCTGCTGAGACTGTGGGTTCCACCAAAGCCGCCAACAACGGATCTTTGATGGCAATCCGGTCTTGCAAATAGCTACTGACCTGATTGGAGTAATCTTCGATCTGCTCCAGCAGAATCGGGGCAAAATTTACCACCGCCTTGGCTGCGGGGACTGCCTCCAGATGGGCGACCATATCGACATAGTCTTTGATGACATGCAGATAAGTCCAAGGCAACTTGAACTCGCCGCTCTGCATGTCGCGGTACTCAGGCTGGTGCATGTGCCAACACAGCACCAGCTTGAGTTTTTTAGCGGACATAATTCCGTCTTTGGCCCAACATATCGGAAGTGACTAACACCACGCCGCCCTCGCTGACATGAAAGCGTTTTTCGTCTTCCGCCCGATCTTCGCCAATTACCGTGCCTTCCGGAATTTGGCAGCCTTTTTCGATAATGGCCTTGGTTATGCGGCAATGTCTGCCGATATTCACTTCCGGCAAAATCACAGAATCCTGCACCGAGCTGTATGAATTAACCCGTACCATCGAAAACAGCAAGGAATGCCGCACGGTAGCGCCGGAAATAACGCAACCGCCAGAGACCATCGAATCAATAGCCTGACCTCGTCTGTCGTCGTCATCAAATACAAATTTAGCCGGCGGGGTTTGCGCTTGATAGGTCCAGATCGGCCAACTGTTGTCGTACAGATTCATGTCGGGTTTAACGCCAACCAGTTCCATATTCGCTGTCCAGTACGCGTCGATGGTTCCCACATCGCGCCAGTAACTTTGCTGCCCGCTTTGCAAATCCAGAAACGGATAGGCATTGACGCGGTATTTATCAATCACCGACGGGATAATATCTTTACCAAAATCGCGGCTGGAACCTTTGGTATCGGCGTCTTTAATCAATTGTTCAAACAAGAAGCCAGCGTTGAAAATGTAAATACCCATCGAAGCCAGCGCGGTATTTTCGCGGCCAGGCATGACGGGCGGATTTTCCGGTTTTTCCACAAAATCCTTAACGCGGCGATTTTCATCGACATGCATCACACCAAAGGCTTTGGCATCTTCCAAAGACACTTCAATACAACCAATGGTCAAATCGGCTTTGTTGGCAACGTGATCGGCCAGCATAACCGAGTAATCCATTTTGTAAATGTGATCGCCCGCCAGCACCAACACAAACTCCGGGTTGCGCGCTCGCAGAATGTCTATGTTCTGGTAAATGGCGTCGGCAGTACCTTGGTACCAGGAATGTTCGTCGTGACGCTGCTGCGCCGGCATCAAATCCACGTACTCGCCAAACTCGCCGCGCAAAAAGCCCCAGCCTTGTTGGATATGCCGAATCAGCGAGTCGGCTTTATACTGGGTAAGAATCCCGATTTTACGGATGTCGGAGTTGATACAATTAGACAACGGAAAGTCGATGATACGGAACTTGCCGCCAAACGGTACCGCCGGTTTGGCGCGCCAGTCTGTCATGTCCTTGAGCCGCGATCCGCGTCCGCCAGCCAGAATTAAGGCAATGGTGTTGCGGGTTAAATCATTGACCCGTCTTTCCGGTTGATGTGTATCGACGACTGACATGTGTATCCTCTTTCAATTAATTAAGCTGTACCGTCAAATCTGACAATTAGCAGATTTGTTGACCTACCTCTTGCCCGGTTGCGCCATTATCGTTACTCTTCACGGAAAAGTAAAAACTCAAGCGATTTGATGCTGAAAACTCGGTCATTACCAAAATTGCTATCCCTGCCAACCAATAACTTAACTATAACTGAGGCATTGCAAAATGAACAAGCCAAGCAAAATTACCACGCTTGATTCAGAACTGATCAAACTCCTTGAAGCAAAGCATCATGATCCGTTTGCCGTACTGGGCCGCCACGGCCAAGGCAGCGACAATCTCATCAGGGTTTATTTGCCGTACGCCGAAACCGTCAGACTCAGCCCCAAAGGCCCCGAATTTACCCGCGTACCCAATACCGATATTTTTGAATACCACCCCGGCAGCGAAACCGTTGCCGAGCATTACCAACTATTTTGGACCGACAAAGATGGTCACGACCACCATCATTTTGATCCGTATTGCTTTGGCCCAGTGCTGCCAGAGTTCGATCAACACCTGTTTGCAGCGGGTAGCCATTGGCATATTTATCAAAAACTGGGTGGACATCTGCACACAGTAGCCGATGTTCCCGGTGTACATTTTGCGGTTTGGGCGCCTAATGCCCAGCGTGTCAGTGTCATCGGCAATTTCAATCGCTGGGATGGCCGCAGCCATCCGATGCGCAGTTTGGGCAGCAGCGGTATTTGGGAAATTTTTGTTCCCGGTTTGGACGTAGGCTGTGTATACAAATTTGAAATTCTGAATCGTCACACTGGCGAACTGCTGGTAAAAACCGATCCTTACGGCCAGCAATTTGAATTCCGCCCGCAAACGGCCGCCATCGTTACTGCCGAAGACAGTTACGCCTGGCAAGACGGCAGTTGGATGGAACAACGTCCGCAAAGCAATTGGCTGCACCAGCCGATGTCGATTTACGAGGTGCATTTAGGCTCATGGCGCCGCGACAACCGTGGCAACTTTTTGAATTACCGCGAATTAGCCGAGCAATTGGTCGATTACGTCAAAGAGATGGGCTTTACCCACATTGAGTTGTTGCCGATTACCGAACATCCGCTGGATATTTCCTGGGGCTACCAAACCACCGGCTATTTCGCCCCCACCAGTCGCCACGGCACACCAGACGATTTCCGCTTCTTCATCGATCATTGCCACCAAAACGGCATCGGCGTGATTCTGGACTGGGTACCAGCGCATTTTCCTAAAGACAGCTTTGCTTTGGGTCGCTTCGACGGTACGCCACTTTACGAACACGAAGATCCGCGCAAGGGCGAGCATCGCGACTGGGGCACCCTGATTTACAACTACAGCCGCAACGAAGTGAAAAACTTCCTGCTGTCCAGCGCCTTTTTCTGGCTGGAAGAGTTCCATCTGGACGGTCTGCGTGTCGATGCGGTAGCCTCAATGCTGTACCTGGATTATTCCCGCGAAGCCAACGATTGGATCCCCAATATGTACGGTGGCAACGAGAACCTGGAAGCCATCGACTTTCTGCGGCAGATGAACACAGTCACCCACGAACAGCATCCGGGTACTGTGATCATGGCGGAGGAATCGACTTCCTGGCCGCAAGTCACCCGCCCCACCTGGACCGGCGGTTTGGGCTTTTCCATGAAATGGAATATGGGTTGGATGCACGACATTCTGCATTACATGCAAGAACAGCCGGTGCATCGTTCTTACCACCACGATTCGCTGACTTTCGGCTTGCTGTATGCGTTTACCGAAAACTTTGTGTTGCCGTTTTCGCATGACGAAGTGGTACACGGCAAAGGCTCGATGTTAAACAAAATGCCCGGCGACGAATGGCAACGCTTTGCAAATCTGCGCTTGCTGTACACCATGATGTTTACTTACCCCGGTAAAAAACTGTTGTTCATGGGCTGCGAGTTTGGCCAAGGCACCGAATGGAGTTGCAACCGCACCCTGGACTGGTATGTGCTGGATTATCCGCATCACAAAGGCCTGCAAACCCTGGTTAAAGATTTGAACAAACTTTACGCCAACCATGCTGCCTTGCACCGTTATGACTTTGATCATCAAGGTTTTGAATGGATCGATTGCCACGATTACCAACAATCCATCATCAGCTATCGCCGTAAATCAGCGCACGAAGATTTGATCGTGATTTTAAACTTCACGCCAGTACCGCGAGAAGCCTACCGGATTGGTGTGCCTAACGCTGGCACTTATTACGAAATCTTTAACTCTGATTCGCACTATTACGACGGCAGCAATACCGGCAACGGCGCAGTCCTGACCGAGCCGCAACCCTGGATGAACCAGGATCATTCTATTTCCGTTACCTTGCCGCCTTTGGCTGGCATCATTCTGAAAATGTAGTTTGTAGCCATGAAAAAAATTCTGTTCGCTAGCAGCGAAACCCACCCTCTGATCAAAACCGGCGGCTTGGCCGATGTCGCTGGCAGTTTACCGCCTGCCCTGGCGGAACTGGGCCAGGACGTGCGCATCATCATGCCCAATTATCAGGGCGTGAAAAATTGCGAGCCGGGTCGTTATCTGTGTACGGTGCGGATCAACAATTGCGACGTCAATCTACTCGAAACCCGCTTGCCGGGTAGCGACGTGATTGTCTGGCTGGTTGACTATGCGCCGTTCTTTAACCATCCCGGCAACCCGTATCTCGACGAAGCCGGGCTGCCCTGGCCGAATATAGGTGATCGTTTTGCCTTGTTCTGCCGGATTATTGTCGAAGTAGCAATGAATCGGGCCTATCTGGATTGGCATGCCGACATCGTACATTGCAACGACTGGCAAACCGGTCTGGTGCCGGCCTTGCTATCTTTGGAACAATATCAGCGACCAGCGACGATTTTTACCATCCATAACATGGCCTACCAGGGCTTGTTCCCAGGCAGCACCTATTCGCAACTCAATTTGCCCGGACAACTGCTACACCCGGATGGCCTGGAGTTTCATGGCATGTTGTCGTTCATCAAAGGCGGCTTGAGTTTCGCCGACCGTATCACTACGGTTAGCCCGACCTATGCGCAAGAAATCCAGACGCCCGAATTTGGTTATGGCCTGGAAGGTTTGTTGGCTCACAAGCAGGATCACCTGCGCGGGATTCTTAACGGCATAGACGTAGCGGTCTGGGATCCAGCTACCGATGCCGCCATCGCCAAGCCGTTCAGCGTCAATACCTTGAAAGACAAGTCACTTAACAAAACCGCCTTGCAAGCTCAATTGGGCTTGCCGGTGGATGCCAAGATTCCGTTGTTTGGCTTGATCGGCCGTCTGGTCGAGCAGAAAGGTATCGATTTGGTATTGAGCTGTTTGCAGGAAATGACCACCCTGCCGCTGCAATTTGCCCTGCTGGGTAGCGGCGACAAGAGTATAGAATTGCGTTTGCAAGAGTTTGTGCGGCTGTACCCGGAAAAAATCTCGATTACCATCGGTTACGATGAGCGTTTGGCGCATCAAATCGAAGCCGGTGCGGATATGTTTTTGATGCCGTCACGCTTCGAGCCCTGCGGTTTAAATCAGATGTACAGCCAGCGTTACGGCACGATTCCTATCGTCAGAAAAACCGGCGGTCTGGCCGACACGGTGGTCGATGCCTTACCGGAAAGTATCGCCAACGATACCGCCAGCGGCATCGCTTTTAACGATACCTCGGCGGCGGCACTCATCGAAGCCATCAAACGCAGTCTGGTGTTATTCCACAACCAGCCGGTGTGGAAGAAGATTCAGCGCAACGCCATGGTCAAGGACTTTTCCTGGCAGAACAGCGCGGCTCAATATCTTGCGCTTTACAATGAAATCTAAAAGCTGGTTTGCCGGTCTGCTCCTGCTGACCGGCAGTGCGCTTGCCGACGAGACGGTGATGGAAGTCATCCAACTCAACAACCGCCCCGCCGAAGAAGTCACCACTCTGCTGGCGCCTTTGCTGGATAGCCAGGACAGAGTGGTGCAGAACGGCTCCAGTTTGATCGTAAAAGCCAGCCCCGCCAAAATGGATCAGATTCGGACGCTAATCCAAAAGCTGGACACCCGGCTTAGCAATCTAGTCATCAGCGTGCTGCAAACCAGCAACAAAACCGCAGCAGAGCTTAACGCCGAAGCCAGCATCGCCGCCTCGCCCAACGGCATTCACATGCGCGGTATGGTCGCTAATACCGAAGATTTGAAAAACCGCCGCCAGCATCAGCAAATCCGCACCCTGGAAGGTCAAGCCGCCAGAATCCAGACCGGGCAAGTGCGACCAGTACAAAATTACAGCGTGTACAGTTCGCCCTACGGCAATTCGGTCAGCAGCGATACGCAAATGATCGAAGCCAGCACCGGCTTTGCGGTAACGCCGCGTTTGGCCGGACAGCAAGTGATGATAGACATCGAGCCGTGGTCGGATCAATTCCAGCGCAACGGCCAAATCGAAACCCAATCGGCACGCACCTCGATACGCGCCAACCTCGGCGAATGGATAGAAATCGCTGGCAATGCCGACACCGAGCAAAACCACAACCAGGGCTTTAACAGCTTTAATCAAAGCACCAGGCAAAACCAGTTACGGATTTTAATTAAGGTTGATCGGGCGGATTGAAGCCTTTGTAACTGACTGTTTTTCTGTAAGCGCTGAGATAGTAACGGGCGCTGTTCATCAAGTACCACTCCCACTACAACTCTAAAGCTACCAGTCTAATTCTGGGCGGGGCCTAATAAAATGTGCGTGTTAGCGCCAGAAGAAAGCGCTAGAGCAGTACTACAGCTAAAATTCCCACAGTTCTCCCATTACAACGGGGCAAGTTTTCAAGATACTACACACCATGTTGAGACGGCGGGTTGCT
>CAIOHN010000059.1 GCA_903858105.1 uncultured Pseudomonadota bacterium
ATTCTTCAAGATATAGTTGCAGTCGCACTATTGGCGTTTACTGAAGGCAAACAACCCACGCCGTGGGCGCTGGCGTTGTTTTTATTGCCATTACTGCGGCCCGTAGCGCATCGATTGTTATCCATCAGCCGCGCCTCAGAGCTTAAATTATTATTGGGGGTGTCGCTGGCGTTAGCGGGGGGCGTCTTGGCGGAATCTGTCGGTGTGGCCGCTGATATAGGTGCTTTGCTGACAGGTATTACCTTGGCGAATCACGCCAAAATTGAGGAAGTGGCTCATAGGCTATGGAGCTTGAAAGAGTTGTTCCTGGTGGCGTTCTTTCTGCAAATTGGTTTGGAGGATTTGCCTAATCGTGATCAGGCGGTTCAGGCCTTGATGCTATTGGCTATCCTGCCTTTGCAAGGCGTGCTGTTTTTTGCTTTATTTATTCTGTCAGGTTTAAGGGCTAGAACCGCATTCGTTTCTTCGCTGGCGTTAATGACCTACTCCGAGTTTGCCTTGATTACCACCGGGGCTGTCGTCAACGCGCAGTTATTGCCCGCCGAATGGAAATCGATCATCAGTCTGGCTGTGGCGGGATCATTAGCCATAGCGGCCCCGCTTAACCGGGCGTCACACCGTATATTTGTCTGGGCCGAGCCGTTTTTGAGCCGATTCGAAAGAAAATCCGGGCATCCGGATCGTTTACCCGATTCATTCGGGGTAGCCGAGTGGTTGATCATTGGTATGGGACGTACTGGCGTAGCGGCGTACCAGGCGCTAAGCGATCAGGAACAAAGGGTAGTCGGGTTGGATTCCGACCCAACTGTTTTAGAAAGTATGTTGTCATCTGGACGCAGAGTAGTTTATGCCGATGTCAGTGACAGCGAGCTTTGGCATGGCTTGCCTTTGGAGAGGATCAAAGGCGTGATTCTAACCTTGCCGTCATTCGACAACCGGATAACGGCCATCAGTCAACTACGTAAACACGGCTTTAAGGGCGTGATTGGCACGATTTGCTATCTGGTTGATGACGAAAAAAAATTGAAGCGAAAAGGGGCTAATTTTGTGATTCACCCCCTCGTGGAAGCAGGCATACAACTCGCCAATCAAATCATGATTAAAAATCCTCAGGATGATGGAGTAGATCAAGAACCTAAATCTTGAAATTCAACAGAATGTCTGCCTGACTAGCGTTAGTTATCCCCACTGCGATTTGCGTACATTGAAATGTCGCCCCTTGATTTTGCCTTTTCTCAAACAAGTCAAAGCCTGATCGGCATAGTCGCGCTTGATGGCGACGTAAGCCTGTTTGTCGAATACGTCGATTTTGCCAACTTCGCTAGCAGCAATGCCTGCGGTGCCGGTCAACGCACCTAGAATATCGCCCGGACGCATCTTGTCTTTACGGCCGCCATCGATCCACAACGTTACCATAGGTGGCTCGAAGCGCTCTGCGTGGTCGAGTCTGAATGGTGCGACTTCGTCCCATTGCACAGTAGTAGTCATAAATTCTTCGATGGCTTTGACGCGATTCAACTCAGCGTCGCTAACCAAACTGAGCGCCAGCCCCTTGGCGCCAGCGCGTCCGGTGCGGCCGATGCGATGCACATACACTTCCGGATCCCAGGGTAATTCGTAATTGATCACCGCCTGCATGTCTTTGATATCCAGGCCACGGGCAGCCACGTCTGTGGCGACCAAAATCGAGCAACTTTTATTGGCAAATCGCACCAATACCTGATCTCTGTCTTTTTGTTCCAGATCGCCATGCAGCGCCTGCACAGAAAAACCGCAGTTGGTCAACGTGTCTGCTACATCCTGGCATTCGCGCTTGGTATTGCAAAACACTACGGTTGATTCCGGACGATGATAGGCCAGTAAATAACCCAGTGCATTCAGGCGTTTGGCTTTATCTACCTGATGAAAACGCTGCTCAATATCATTGTCGTGATGGCTGGTTTCAACGCTGACCGATACCGGTTTGAACTGAAATTTTTGGCTCAGAGCCCGAATCGATTCGGCATAGGTCGCTGAAAACAGTAAAGTCTGGCGGTGAGTTGGCGCGTAGGAAATTACGTCGCTGATGATGTCGGCAAAGCCCATATCCAGCATACGGTCGGCTTCGTCCAGTACCAGCACTTTCAAAGGATCGAGCCGCAAACTGTGTTTTTGCAGATGCTCCTGCAACCGGCCCGGCGTACCCACCACCACATGCACGCCATGCTCCAGCGAACTGCGCTGCGGCGCAAACGGTGTGCCACCGCATAATGCCAGCACCTTGATATTTTGAGTAAAGCGCGCTAACTGGCGGATTTCCTTGCAAACCTGATCGGCTAGATCACGCGTCGGGCAAATCACCATGGCTTGTACTTTAAAACTGCTCAAATCCAGCCGGGATAATAAGCCAATGCCAAACGCTGCGGTCTTGCCGCTGCCGGTCTTGGCCTGAGCGATGACATCTTTTCCTTCCAGAATATGTGG
>CAIOHN010000060.1 GCA_903858105.1 uncultured Pseudomonadota bacterium
CGTAGATACCGTCTCTCAAGTCAACGTTAAATTGCATAATCTGGCTGATAAGGCAGGCGGGTTTTTAATACACCGAAGCACAAATGGACGAGTTTACGCATTGCGGCGCCGAGAGCGGACATTTTGGTTTTGCCTCTGGTTTGCAAGCGCTGATAGAGCGCCTTGATGTGTGGATTGTGTTGAGTGCCCACGATAGCGGCCATGTACAACACAGCGCGAATGCGAGCCGGGCCGGCTTTGGATAAGTGGGGGCGGCCTAATAGTGAGGTGCCGGATTGGCGTTCCACCGGTACTAGACCCAAGTAGGCGGCCAGCTGTTCCGCAGATTGAAACTGATGGTTATGCATGATCGCCAGCAAATGGTTGCCGACTTGCGGACCGACGGCGGGGATGCTGAGCAACAGATCGCGATCGGTCTTCAGGTTTGGGTGCTTGTCGATATGGTCGTCGATGTCTTGCTGGAATTTGGCGAGTTGCTTTGCCAGAAAATCAATGGACTCGTCGAGAGACTGTCGGATTATATCTGGTCTATCGGTGGCGTCGGCTTTTTCCAGGCGGTTACGCTCACGTTGTAAATCCTGCGCAATCGCTTCGCGACGAGACAGTAGGGCCTGCAATATCCGTGCTTCATGAGCGGGTGGCGTCCAAGGCCGGGGGCTGAGTAAAGCACCGTATCGGGCTAACACCAAGCTATCAACGCCGTCGGTCTTGGTACGAACACCCAAACTGCGGCCAAAGTCTTTGACTTGAGCCGGATTGACAATCGAGACGGTGACGCCCGCATCGCTCAAGGCTAGCGCCGCTTGTTCGTGATAGACGCCGGTACCTTCCAGAATGGCGTGGAGCGTTTCAGGTGGGACCTGTTGTTTGATGCACCAAGCTAGTAAGTCGCCGACCCCGGCTTTGGAATTGGCAACGGATTTAGCACGGCGCTTAGCGCTGGCAACATCCAGTAAAAGACTGCAATCGAGCTTGGCTTTGGAGACATCGATACCAATGAAAAACATGGGTTTATTCCGAGTAACTAAAGAGAGAACGAACCAACTGAGCCCACTTGCCTTGTGCATACAGGGTCAACGCCCTTGGCTACCGTTCAGTGTCTTAGCTGGCATCAGAAGCGAGACAGAAGGCTTGATCTACGGCACAAGGTCGAGCCTTAAGGCTGGGTACAAGCTCTTTCTGTCTCAGTGCCAGAGTAGCTAACCATGGCGGGAGTTAAGATACAAGGCTGGGTTACGGCGATCGCCTAACCCAACCTACGCTGAATGATTACGTTTTTTCATTGTTTTATTGCCCTTCACACCGTCCTCATACCCTCGAAAGGGAGACATCCAAGTTGTTCGAATTAGTCCTAGAAATTAATTAGTAGGATGCTGAACTACGAAACGCATCGGGAGCACAAGTGTAGATCATTACATTTCTGAGTCACCCTGCCGCAAATGCTCGTAAGCTGCCAGCGTTTGCAAACGGCCATCATCCAGTGGCTCACCGACCGTAAAATGATACAAACTCTGCCAAGTGTTATCGGTCAATCCCAAAACCCCATGCACGGCATCATCAAAGAAACAACCGATACCCGTGCCGCGCACCCCGGCTGCTTCGGCTTCCAGATATAAAATCTGCCCCAATAAGCCACATTCCCAAAACAAGCGGCGATAACGCCAAGCCTCGGCTTCAACATTCTCAGCAAAGCGGGCCAGCATACCCAAGCTAAAAGCGCTATCGCTGGCGATGGGTTGATGGCAAGACAGGGTTTTGGCGGCTTGTCTGACATTGCCAGCCGTCAGGCGATGAAACTCAAATGGAGCATCAACCGGTAACCAGTCAAAATCGGCCGAACAAATAGACTTTAATTCAGCCAGGCTGGCAGCTGCTCTGGGCAATACATATAAACCGGACTCCAGGCCATCTACCCGATGTACGAACAAAATCATCACGACTTGCGGCGGCCAGTTCCAGGCGGTGAATGGCGCTTTATGATTGGGTAGCAATGCGGCGAGCATGCGCTGAAAATCCGCCAATGGCAATGAATCGGCTTTGCCGTTGAAATGTTGCGCGCTGCGGCGCTGGCGGATCAGTTGGCTGGCTGCCGGATTATGACTGGGAACGGGTAATGGTAAAGAGGGGGCTTGCCAACGCTCTGCTGCCGTTTGGGGTTTTTCCAACTGTTTGGCCACTTCATCAATAATCGGCCAGCGATAAAAATGTCGACCGCTTAAGCGCTCGGCCTCCCCAAACCATTCGGCGTTATCAAAAAGTTGCGATAAAGCCTTGCCGTCGAAAGACGCAAAATTGGACTGACCCGTATGCAGCCGACAAATCAAATCCGGTGTTTCCTGTTCATGAGTTACAAAATCGGCCTCACGATCCAGACCCAGCCAGTGGGCAAGATCGGCATCACCCACTTCGCTGAGCAACTCTACCGACCAGCCCAAACAACTGGCTGCATAACTCAATGCGGCCAAGGCGTGACCTATGTCATGCTGGCAATACCGCAACGCCCGCTCGCCGTATTTCCAGGCCTCTCGCCAATGAATTGAAGACAAACCGATATATAGCTCACCAGCGGAGGCCTTGTCATTAAACCGACAACGCCGTTCCAGTTGATGATCATGACTGATGTAGTGATAAACCCCCGGCATCAGCAAATCCGCATCGGTACTCAGCAGATAAACCTCGGTGGGGTGTAAATTACCACTGGATGGATTACAACGTAGCGCCCAGCGATCAGGGCCAAATTGCTTCCAGGCCGATAAGCCAAAGGATAATTCCAGTAACAAGCCCAGATTCTGCAGATTCAGTGGTTTGTCAGAAAACTTTACAGGCTGATCCAACTCTCCGAACAATACA
>CAIOHN010000061.1 GCA_903858105.1 uncultured Pseudomonadota bacterium
CCAAGCCCATGCTCGGCGACAAATAACCGCTAACATAAGATTTGCGGGTGTATTCCCCCCAAAAAGCAAAGGCGACCAGTACCACTGCACTGCCCATTGCAAAAGCGCTGAGAAAAGAAAACGGTAACGATTCCACGCGAATAAACTCCCCTACAGGTTTATCATTTTTATAATCCAAGGCTTGTTGTCGAGCTAACCCTTGCTTCATAGTCGCGTTCCGTACTAGCCGATTTGCCGAAATAGCCCACAATCCTCAGAGAACGCCGTGGTAAACCGCCACGCGCATTTCGTCGTTCGGTTTGAGATTATTGGTCTGCACTTGCGGACATCTAAAACACGCCGCACCGCCCTCCTGCTGCCACCAGCGGCATTTGGCGCGAATCGCGCAAATCGGCAATTGCTCCGTGACCGGCGGGGTAAAGTGCACCACATGCTCTGCCAGACGGCATTTTGATTCTGCTTCCGCATAATGCTCACAATCCTTATGGGCACATGGAGCTGCGAAGCGAAATACCTCTGCCGGGCTGACTATGTTGGTCAGATCAAGCACTCGCTTGGTCACAGCTTGCGGCGTATCCAGAAATACCATTTGCGGGTTATCTGCGCTGCCGGCCATTACACCGATTACCTGGGAGCCATGCCATTCCGGCTGCGCACTAGGGCATAACATTCGGTTATTTGAGGCCATAGCGGTATTCCCCCAACTCACTACCCGCCGCCGCACCAACATGCAAGGCTGGTTCAACAGTGTACGCAGCGCCAGTAGACGACTGGTCTGAAGTGATGCGAGAGACTGTATTTGACATGATAATTCTCCTAAATTTAGTAAAGAGAGCTTCTGGCAACTTGTGATTCCATAGATGGGGCTACGGTTTACGCTGATAACGACTTAAGTCACCGTCCCCGCCCACAATGCCGTTAAGTTAAGCTGCGAGATTGCTGTAGGGTCGAATTTATTCGACCTGAAAACACCCATCCTGCGAATAAATTAGCACCTACAGCTATTAACTTAATGGCATTACCCCGCCCGACACCCGTTTTATTGCCTCTGCTCGCAAGACTTGTAGAGTTTGAGCCAATTTGGGTTTTCCAAACATTGCCGATCTCCATCAAGTAATAACCAGACAAACTTTAAAAATTAAGAAATCTCCGCCTCCTTTATGCGCTGTGGGAGAGGCGATTTTTTAAAGATTCGCTATAGAATCTCCAACCCAATGTCTATGAGACCCGCTACATTGTTAAAACAAACTGCAGGTACCCCTAACTGCTTAGCGATTTCTTAACTTCAGCGGGTATTGATACTTTAGGCGTTCAGGCAGTTAAAACACTGTGAAAAATTCCACTGCCATTCGGGGTAGTTTTTCATTGGTTAGCCTGGATACAGCCGCGCTAGCCCTTGAAATAAGTGGCTTGGATAGTGCTTCGGAGAATCAGGCTTGAAGATGTGGTAGGCAAGGGCAGCCACTAAAAATTAAAAAAATCTGCTTCTCCATAAGGAGGCTGTCATAAATACCGATCAGTGCCTAATTGGCTTCGATAATCATGCCCAAAATAGTATTGCCCTGGTTTACTGAATCATCATTGGTGATACCGGCTTCTTCCATGGACACCACAACATTTCCCTCGGGGCTTTGGCTAGAGACTTCCCAAAATGACTTGTCAATGACATATTCCATTAGTGTGGAATAGGCTTCGGTTGGCTGTAGGTTGGCTATTGCCGACGACTGCGGCTCTTTGGCGTTTGTGGCCGCTTCAGCGGCAGGGGCTGGCAGAACGCTGGCGCGGTCACTGGAAATTAGGTGCGAATTATCCTGCAAAAATGCCTCTGGCTTGTCATCTGACTGGCAGCCGCCGATACCGAAGACACCGGCCCGGCAATCAAGCCCCGCAGATTCAAATAGCCCCACATGGCCCACGCAGTATCCGACCAAAAATATGACCGGTATCAATAGAATCCGGCGATTGGCAGTAAAGTTAAACATCTCATTCTCGCTTTTTGACGGGCTAAAGAAACAGCGCAACAGGTTTTTTGTTGGCTCAAGTCTTAGCGCTATAAATCCGTTAACGCCGTATCCAGCAAGTCTATTGCCGCAAAAATTTAGAGTCTGTGATTTAATTAAGCTAAATCTTGTGAAATACTTCACAACATGGGCGTCTAAATAGCTATGTACACGTCCGCAATTGCCACAAGGCCGTTAATATTCGTAAGGCGCGCCTGCCAAACAGTTATAAATAATCACTATGCAAGCAGAAGTCATCGTCAGTCTCAGTAAAATCCCCTTCCTTAGCCAGGTTCCAGAAGAAGCACTGGCTGCTCTGGCCTCGCGAGCCAAGGTGATTAAATTCCCCAAAAAAGGCATGATCATTGCCGAGGGCGACCAAACCAGCTCGCTTTACATCATTTTGTCCGGCAAGGTACGGGTATTTGGCAGCAATGACAAAGATAAGGAAGTCACTTTGCTGATTCAGGAAGTGGGTTCATATTTCGGGGAGCTAGCCTTGCTTAGCGACGAGCCGCGTTCCGCTGCTGTCGAAGCCCTGGAAAAAACCGTCTGTGCCGCCATTTCCAAAACCGACTTTATCCATTGGTTAAAGCTAAACCCGGATGTGGCTATTGCCTTACTGAGCGTGTTATCAGAAAAAATCCGCTTCCTGACCGAAAAGGTCAAGCAAATGGCCTTATCCAATGTCTACGAAAGAACCATCAAAATCCTGCACGACATGGCAGAAAAAGAAGGCGATATTTACGTGATTCACAATCGCCCCACCCAACAGGAGCTGGCGACTATGGTCGGTTCATCCAGAGAAATGGTAAACAAGGTGTTAAAGGAGTTGACCAAGGGCGGATACGTTACCCTTGATGACAAAAGTCTCAGAATCGAAAACACGCCGCCCGCATCCTGGTAGTGATCCCCGAAAGCGTTTCACAACTAATGAATTCCTATCAAAAACACCCATATATCAATTATCCCTTGATCCGTTAGGGTTTCAGACTTTATCATCCAAGAAAAACGCGATAATGGAGAGACAATGCGTCACCTTGTGATCAGTTTCATGGTTTTATTTGTGCCGATGTGTATTGCGCAAACCAGCGCAACCGGGACTAACTGCAATATTGCCGATGCCGCAAAACTGGTTTCCTTACAAGGTGCACTATTTTTCGACGCCAACGCCAACGGCCAATGGCAAGCGGCGCAACTGGATCAAACCCTCTGCGAAGGCAGTCGGGTGCGGGTAGAGCCCTACAGCCGGGCATCCTTGCTACTTCCCAACGGTATCATCCTGCGCCTGAACGAAGGCACCGTACTGACATTAAACGGCCTCGCGCCGGAGCGCACTACCGCGCTGGATTTACTCAAAGGCTTAGTACATTTCATTAGCCGCACCCCCAAACAACTGCAAATAACCACCCCTATCGCCAACGCCGGCCCGGAAGGCACAGAATTTGTGTTAAGTGCCGATAGCGCAAGTACCGCCGTCTGGGTACAGGAAGGCTCGGTGCGATTGTTTAATCAGCAGGGCGACATCCACTTAAACGCCGGTGAAGCCGGACAAGCCCTGCAAGGCCAAGCACCGCGGGCCCAAATCGATGTTAAACCCAACGATGCCGTGAACTGGGCTTTGTATTACCCGCCCTTACTTGCCTATCAAGATGCCAGCCTTGCTACAGACTCCCACCTGCGCGATGCCATCCAGGCTTATCGGCAGGGCCGAATCGAAGTCGCCCTAGGCACATTAGACCAAGCCACAGCAACTCAGCCTACCCCCTATTTTTTAAAAACCCGCGCCGCCATCCGGCTGATAGCCGGGCAAAGCCAGTTGGCCATGCAGGATATTCAAGCCTTGCGGATAATCAATCCGGACGACGCAGAAGCAGACGCACTGGAAAGCGTACTGGCGTTCACGCAAAACCGCAAGACAGATGCAAATGCCTTAGCGGCGCGCGCAGTAGCAGCCAATCCGCAATCAGCCATCGCCCAAGCGGCGTTGTCTTACACCCAACAAGCCAACTTTGAACTCGACAAAGCCCTGGCATCCGCACAACGCGCCAGCCAACTGGCCCCGCAAGACGCCATGAACTGGGCTCGCGTATCCGAGCTGCAACTGGCACTGGGCTTACGTTCCGAAAGCGAACAATCCGCAGCCAAAGCCTTTGCGCTAGACCCCAATCTGGAAAGAACCCAAACCGTTATTGGTTTTAGCAAACTGTTCAGAATAGACACCCAACAAGCCTTGCAGCATTTTGAAACGGCCATCAAGATCGACTCCACCGCCCCGCTGCCGCGCTTGGGCCTTGGTTTGGCTAAAATCCGCAGTGGCGATTTGGAGCAAGGCCGCCGCGATCTGGAAATAGCCGCCATTCTCGATCCCAATAACGCCTTGCTGCGCAGCTATCTGGGTAAAGCTTATTTTGAAGAAAAACGTTTGCCTTTGGCGGGCGATCAATTCGATCTGGCTAAACTGCGCGACCCCAAAGACCCAACCCCATTTTTTTACGATGCCTTGCGTAAACAGGCCGCCAATCGCCCCGTAGAAGCGCTGCAGGATATGCAACAGGCAGTGGAACTGAACGACAACCGTGGCGTGTATCGCTCCAAGCTGTTGCTTGACGAAGATGCGGCAACCAGAACCGCCAATCTGGCGCGGATTTATAACGACCTGGGTTTTGGCAGAGTGGCTTTAAAAGAAGCCTGGAACTCCCTGGGTAGTGATGCCGCCAATCCGTCCGCGCATCGTTTTCTGTCGGATTCTTACGTCGGTCAACCCCGCTATCGAGTGGCGCGGGCCAGCGAATTACTACAAGCCCAATTACTGCAACCGATCAATGTCACGCCGGTACAACCACAATTAACCGGCGAAAACATCGGTATTTTAAATAACACCGGGCCGGGCAGTTTGTCGGTAAACGAATATGACAGTTTGTATACCGGTAACGGCGCGCATTTGGCCATGAACGGCGCTTACGGCAGTCGCAACACCAAAACCGATAGCGTCATCGTTTCCGGGGTTTACGACAAACTGTCGATGAGCCTGGGCCAGTTTCATTACCACACTGACGGTTTTAGAACCAACGACGACTATCAGCAAAACATTTACGACGCCTTTGCCCAATACGCCTTTACCCCGGATTTTAATCTGCAGTTTGAGCTGAAATCGGAAAACGTCAGAGCGGGTGATGTAGCGACGCGTTTAAATGGTTATCACGACGATACCTTAAGGCAGACGATCAAGCAGGATACCGCTAGAGCGGGTGGGCATTATAGAATTAATTCTGAACAGGATATTATTGCCTCGTTTTTTTATACGGTAAGGCGTGAACTGTCCAATAACACGAGCTTAAACCTTGATTCCGATCCAGCGACGGCCC
>CAIOHN010000062.1 GCA_903858105.1 uncultured Pseudomonadota bacterium
ACTCAAACCGATCGGCACCGTATTGAAGGTTACCTGCATTTCCTCCAATCGCTGCTGCAAATGCTGGTTCAGTAGTGCAATTTTTTGCTCGGCTTGTTTTCTTTGCTCGATATCGACTACATGCACCACTATGCCTTTCAGTTGCCCCGCCTCATCTGTATTGGGGATATAAGTAGCTTGCACCCAGCGCGGCCCGACTACTCCATAGGGGATTTGCTGATCAAAACTTACCTGCTCGCCAGCATGGGCACGTTCTAAATAAGGCTTAACGATAAACCAGGCTGTTTCGCCCAGAATATCCGGCACTTTTCGACCCAGAATAGCCTCAGCACGAATGCCGAACCAGTCTTCATAGGTCGCGTTTACCCGCCGATACCGATAGTCGGCATCCAGATAGGAGATGAGCGCCGGCGTGGCATCCATAATCAAATTTAACTCGGTTTCCTGTTCCAGCAGTGCGGCTTCGGCCAATTTACGCTGCGTAATATCGCTTTCCGAACCCGCCATCCGGCACACCACGCCAGCGCTATTTTTTTGTGCAATGCCGCGATCCAATATCCACTTCCAGGTACCATCTTTACAGCGGATCCGGTACTCTTCGCAAAATACCCGGCTGTTTCCGGCAAAATGATCCTGAACCGCCGCCAACACCCGCATCAGATCATCAGGGTGGATAGTATTGCTCCATTCGGCTTCATCATCACCAATATCGTCGTCAGC
Organism: uncultured Pseudomonadota bacterium; assembly: GCA_903858105.1. Classification (GTDB taxonomy): domain Bacteria; phylum Pseudomonadota; class Gammaproteobacteria; order Methylococcales; family Methylomonadaceae; genus Methylomonas. The sequence goes on from CAIOHN010000062.1 coordinate 721, forward strand.
ATAGCCGCGCAAACTTTTCCAGCGCGACGAGTAATTGACCCGTTTATGCAAGACATCCCAATCCCATATCGCATCCTGGGCGCCGTCTAACACCAGTTCGTAGCGAGCGATGCGTTCGTTAAGAGCCTGTTCGGCTGCTATCAGCTCGCTGACGTCCCGAATATAACCGTGCCAGAGCACACTGCCATCCGCCTCACGCAGCGGTATCGAGTGGCCTTCGTGCCACACTTCGCCTTTGCTGGGATGCTGATACCGGTAAGTATCGCGCCAGGGCCGCTGGCTTAGCGCCGATTCGGCAATTGACTGCTGAATATGGGCAAGATCGTCAGGGTGGATACGGTTAAATACCGGGCTAAAATCGTCGGCGACCTCTTGGGCGCTAAAGCCGTAAATCGTTTCAATCACAGGGCTGGCGTAGGGCATGCAGGCACTGCCGTCCGGCCGCAACAGGTAAGAGCAAATCAAGCCCGGCACCGATGCCGCCACTTTGCTTAGTTGATCCTCCAGCTTTACCCGCTCGGTGATGACCTGGGTGGTACCAAAACCACCCAGCAAATTGCCGGTTTCATCAAATTCCAGAACCGCTTTTTCGCGTACCCAGATCACCTCGTCGGCCACCAGCAAGCGGTGCTCTATATCGTAAGGTTCGCCGCGTAAAGCGGCTTGCCATTTGCGGTCGACATAGTCGCGGTCGTCTGGATGGACAACATCGAGAAAAGCCTCATAGGTCAGCGGCACCCCGATGGGTACGCCAAAGATACGATAATTTTCATCCGACCAACTCAAGATATTCTGCTGTACGTTCAGTCGCCAACTACCAATTTGCCCAACGGTTTGCGCATGCGCCAAGTCCTCCCGACTTTCCCAAAGCGCCTCGGCTAGCTTTCTATGGTAGCTGGTGGTGAATAACATCAACGCGGCAACCAGGCTAAAACCGGTGTTTAAAATGAAGACGTCATGCCAGCCGGTGCCAGCCGGAAGCAACACAAACAAATCGACAGCCACCAAGGACAGCGCTGCCGCCAACATCCCCGGCTGCAGACCTAACAGAAACGCCATCTGCATGGTGGCGAAAAAAAACAACAAAAACGCAGACCGTTCACCCAGCACCGGCATGAAGATAGTCGACAAGGTGCAAGCCACCACGACCAGTATCGACAGCACGTAACGGTGCCAAGGCAATAGCCCGTCAAATAACTTGAACAAGGATTGGGTTTTAAATCCGGCAAACATGTTTAATTCAGCCGTTAGCAAACTGTTAGCAAACAAGATCATCTTTAAGCCGTTCTGTGGGCGCCCTGCAGACCGCCCAACATTCACAAGCAATCCAGCGACCACACGTCATATTTTAGGAAAAAATCCTGCGGCCTATATTGGATTCTAGCAGCTATGGTCGGCCACCGCTGCCTATCAAGATACGTTAAGCATCATGCTATTGACATACGTAGTCGCGCTTATTTCGATGCCCAATAATTCATGTTAGAAATGCGCTCCAAGCCCGCTAGGGGTGTTTGCGTTTTTGCTATTGCTAATTTTCACAAAGCGTGGAGATGATTAATGGATACTGCTGCGACTCTTAGACAAATCCTACCCTTGCAGCCGCCTGTTACTGCGGCTATCAGTCCGTTGTCCAATATCGACACTCCGTACCGCGACTTGGTAGAGCAAATCCCCGCCATTACCTATATCGCATCCCTGGAAAAGCCGGGCACTTTGATATATCTCAGCCCGCAGATCGAGCAATTGGGTTACCCGATGACTCACTGGCTTGGCGACCCGTGGGGCTTGCTAAAGTATGTGCTTACCGATGATCTGGCCATTACCATAGAAGCCTACGCCCATACTTACGAACATCACGCGCCGTTGCGTTGCGAATATCGTCTGCTCGACAGCGAAGGACGCACACACTGGTTTGTGGACACAGCCCATGTGGTGCGGGACCCGAGCGGCGAAAGTTTGTACTTGCAAGGCTTGCTAATCGATATTGGCAAGGACAAGGTAACCGAGCAGGAGTTGTGTTTTTACCGCGAACACCTGGAAGAATTGGTGCAACAACGTACCGAACAATTGGCGCAGCAATGCGCCGCACTTAGCGCAGCCAACACGCATCTTGATCAGACTTTGGTCGAGCTGCAACAGACAAATTTGGCATTGCAGGCCAGCGAGCAACGCTTCCGCTTATTAGTCGAATCGACCGGCGAAGGCATTTTCGGGCTTGATGTTAAAGGACGCTGCACATTCGCCAATCGCGCGGCATTGCAGATGCTGGGTTACACCGAGGCAGAGGTTTTGGATCAGGAGATCCAGGCCCTAATCTGCCAGTCTGACGCAGACCAATCCTCTACCCAAACTAAACCCTGGCGTCTGCGTAGTATATTGAGTAAGCCTCGATCATGTCGCAGCGCGGCGACGCTCCAGCACAAGACCGGCTATTCATTTCCGGTCGAATGCTCGTACTACCCAATCGAGGTGGCAGGACGCGTCCACGGCGTGGTCATGATGTTTTGGAATGTGACCGAAGCGCATGCCTTGATAGAAAAACTGGCTTATCAAGCCAGCCATGACCCGCTCACCGGACTAATCAATCGCTCAGAGTTTGAACAACGCCTGAGCAGAGTGCTGACCAGCGCCCGCGAGGAGCACTCGGAGCACGTGGTCAGTTATCTGGATCTTGACCACTTTAAGACCGTCAACGACAGTCTGGGGCATGCCGCTGGCGATGAATTATTGCGCGAACTGGCTAAATTGCTGACGTCAAAGCTCCGACAGCGTGATTACCTGGCGCGACTGGGTGGAGACGAATTTGCGCTATTGCTGGAACACACCACGCTGGAGCAAGCGAAGCAGATCGCTGAAGAACTGTGCGAATGCGTACGCAACTTTGGCTTTAAATGTAACGGTGATCATTTTTCGATTAGCGTCAGTATTGGCTTAAGCAGTTTGACCCACAGCGATAGAAACATAGCCAGCGTGATGCATAACGCTGATTCAGCCTGTTATATGGCAAAAAAACAAGGCCGCAACCAAATACATATTTATGAGTCCAAGCCTAAAAAGCATCTGAAGTTAGTTGCAAATAATAAATAAACATTTGCGGATTGGCTTAGTCAGCCAATCAACAACGGGAGTAAAAGTCATGAAAGCCAAAATTTTAGTATTTACGCTGCTATCGATTTTTAGCAGCACCCTTTACGCAGCCGATACCGCATCACACGCGCAGTCTGTGTTGCCGTATGCCAGCGATCAAACCGAAGAAAGCTTTACCAAAACCGTGCATGGCGGCGTGCAACATGTGGTGGCTAAATCCGAGGATAACGCCGCCCAAATAAAATTGATTCAGGAACACCTGCAGCAACGAGTCGCGCAATATCAAAAAGGCGATTTTTCGGTGACGGAAAAAATACACGGTAAGGATATGCCTGGGCTGGCCAAATTAAAATCCGCCGAAACTGACGCCGTCAAATATCAATACAAAGCCTTACCCAATGGTGGGCAGATTCATTTTGCCAGCGAATATCCGCTATTGGTGGGAGCACTGCATGAATGGTTCGATGCGCAGAGTCAACAACACGGCGCTTTGGAGATACCTGATCACAAAAAGCATCATTCATCCACTGCTGAATAGCTGAGAGACAATATCGCTTAAAAATCTCTCAAGCTGCGCCGCGTTTATCCGGCGCAGTTTTGCCGGACGGCGCCAAATCGATTTGGCGCCCACGATCTTAAAACCCTGTCATAGCCTCCAGAATAAAGTAAAGCCACCGATCAAAACTGGATAGCGAAACATCTGCAGTTAACATCAATTTAAGC
>CAIOHN010000063.1 GCA_903858105.1 uncultured Pseudomonadota bacterium
AACGTATTTTGTGGAAGATCATCCAGAACGATAGCGCGCGCTTGACGACTTTTCGCAATGGCGATATCGATTCCTATTCGGCGCGACCGGTTGAATATCAAGAACTCAAAAAAGACCCGCAAATCCAGGCCAAAAGCCATAATTTTGAATACATGCCGCCGGTGGTGGGTTACAGTTATATTGGCTGGAATCAGGAGCGCGCTGGCAAACCCACGCGTTTTGCCGACAAACGCGTCCGGCAGGCCATGACTTATCTGACCGACGTCAGTCGGGTGATAAAAGACGTGTTTCTGGATTACGCAGAGCCAGCCTTAAGTCCGTTTAGCCAAGCCAGCAAACAGCATGATCTAGCGTTACAGCCGTATCAGGCCAATCTGGATAAAGCCAAAGCTTTGTTAAAGGAAGCGGGTTACGAAGATAGAAATGGCGATGGCGTGTTGGAAGACAAAGCCGGTCAGGTTTTTGAATTTAAACTGACTTATTTTCAAGCCAACGAAGACACCAAACGCATGGTGTTGTTACTGAAAGACCTGTACGCCAGAGCGGGTGTCAAAATGATTCCAACGCCACAAGAATGGCCAGTGATGCTGGAAAATCTGGACAAAAAAGACTTTGATGCCATTACTCTGGGTTGGACCAGCGGTATCGAAACCGATCTTTACCAAATCTTCCATAGCTCGCAAGCGGTTAGCAAAGGCGATAACTACGTCAGCTACAAAAATCCGGCTTTGGATAAACTGATCGACCAGGCGCGCCGTACCGTCGACGAAGGCAAGCGCATGCCCCTATGGCAGCAGGCAGAACGCATCCTTTACGAAGATCAGCCCTACACCTTCCTGATGCGGCGCAAGAGTTTGTTGTTTGTGGATAAGCGCATCCACAATCTGCAAATGACCAAACTGGGTTTAAATTTGGGGTTGCTACCCTTGGAAACCTATGTACCTGTAGCCCGGCAAAAATACAGCCAATAAACCAAGGAACATCGGATGTTGACCTATCTGCTACGGCGTGTGCTGCTGATGATTCCCACTTTGTTGGGGATTACCATCTTGGTGTTTAGCGTAATGGCGATGTCGCCCGGTGGCATCAGCGCCCAAACCCTAATCGGCGGCATGGATATGAAGCCGCAGGAAAAACAGGCCTTGCTGGATTATTACAACAAACGTTACGGCCTGGATCAGCCCGCACCAGTGCAATATTTGCGCTGGTTGAATAATGTCTCGCCCATTGGCTTTATCACCGATACTCAGGGTCAGCGCGGCGAGTTTTCGTTTCGCAAAGGCATGGATCTGGGGACCAGCTTTCAATATGGCCGGCCGGTGTCGGACATATTGGCAGAGCGCATCCCGATTACCTTGCTGTTAAATCTGGTGACTATCCCTTTTACCTACGCCATCGCCATCATGGTGGGCATGAAAGCCGCCACCCAACGCGGCGGCGCGTTTGATGTGGGAGCAGGCATGTCGATGCTGGCTTTGTGGTCGATTCCGACCATGCTGGCTGGTGTGTTAATGCTGGGGTTTTTCGCCAACGTCCAACATTTTCAATGGTTTCCCACCGCCGGCATCAGCAGTCGCGAAGCCCAGGACATGCCATTCTTGCCGCATTGGGATCAAGCCGGTTTCGTGCGCGGTTTTTTGCTGGATAGAGTCTGGCATTTGATCTTGCCGGTTATTTGTCTGTCTTACGGCGGCTTTGCGGCCTTGGCCAAATTGACGCGGACTTCGATACTGGAAAACCTCAACGCCGATTACGCCCGCACCGCCCGCGCCAAAGGCCTGGCGGAAAACGACGTGCTGTGGCGGCATGTGTTTCGCAACAGCTTGCTGCCGCTGATTACCGTGTCTGCTGGCTTGTTGCCCAGTCTGTTGGCTGGTTCCTTGATCGTCGAAAACATTTTTAGCATTAACGGCATGGGCCAATTGGCGGTGGAAGCCGTCAAAGGCCGTGATCGGGAACTGGTGTTGTCGATCACCTGGGTCAGCGGTTTTCTGACTTTGATTGGTTATCTGATTGCTGATTTCTGCTACACCCTGGCCGATCCAAGGGTGAGTTATGATTAAACCCGTGATCAGTCGTGAGTCGTTTGCTGCCCGCATCTGGCGCAAGACCCTGGCCGGTGTCGGGGTTAAAGCCGGTTTGGCCTGGGTGGGATTATTGGTGTTTTGTGCGGTATTCGCGCCTTTTTTAGCCAACTCCATGCCCCTATTGATGAGCAAAGATGGCGTTATTTCTGCGCCGGTATTGCAATATTTGTCTATGGAAGACGCCTGGATATTGGCCAGTTTTTTTCTGGCTGTATTGATATATCGCCTCAAACTAGGCGGCGGCAAGCGTATTGCCCTGTTTTTATTGGCCAGCGCCTTGGCGGCTGTGCTGGTTAATCTGTGGGTAAAACCGCCGGTACTGGTGATTTATGACGATTTCCGCAGCGCGGCGTATACCCAAGTGGATTGGAAGATCATGCCGCCCATTCCCTACGCGCCTATCGATTATCTGCGCGATTTGCGCAGTAAAGGCCTGGAGGCGCCTTTGGCGACTGACGGCCATTTGCATTGGATGGGCACCGAAGAAAACGGTGCGGATGTTTTGAGCCGCATGATACACGCCTGCCGGATTTCCTTAAGCATAGGCTTGATCGCTTCCGGTATTGCCTTGGCGATTGGGGTGGTGGTCGGTGGCTTGATGGGTTATTTTTCCGGCATTGTCGATATGCTGGGCATGCGGCTGGTGGAGATTTTTGAGGACATTCCCACGCTGTTTTTGCTGCTGACTTTTGTGGCTTTCTTTGGTCGCAGTTTGTACATGATGATGGTAATTATCGGCGTCACCGGCTGGTCGGGTTACGCCCGTTATGTGCGGCAGGAATTTTTAAAATTACGCAAACAGGACTATGTGCAAGCCGCGGTGGCCAGCGGTTTGCCTTTGACCTCGATATTATTCCGGCACATGCTGCCCAACGGCGTGGCACCTTTACTGGTGGCGGTGAGTTTTGGCGTGGCGGGGGCGATACTCTCGGAAGCCACCTTAAGCTTTCTGGGGTTGGGTGTAGTCGATGCGCCATCCTGGGGGCAAATGCTGGATCAAGCGGTTAAGTCCTCGACATTTAACTGGTGGATGGCGGTATTTCCGGGCGGCTCGATTTTTATGACGGTGTTTGCCTACAACCTGATCGGCGAAGCCTTCCGCGACGCCATCGATCCGCGCTTGTCCGACAAGGCCGGGGGCAAGGCATGAGTCAGCCCTTGCTGGAAGTACGCAATCTGCGTACTTATTTAAACTCCGGGGGCAGGGAAGTTAAAGCTGTTGATGACATCAGTTTTAGCATCCCCAAAGCTCAAACTTTTTGTCTGGTCGGCGAGTCTGGCAGCGGCAAATCGGTTAGCGCCTTATCGGTGATCCGCTTGTTGCCGCAAGGCGTAGCCTCGCATCCCGGCGGCGAAATTCTGCTCAACGGCCAGGATTTATTGACGCTGGATGATCCCGGCATACGCGCAGTGCGCGGCTTGAAAATCGCGATGATTTTTCAGGAGCCGATGACCTCACTTAACCCGGTGATGAGCATAGGCGAACAAATCACCGAAGCGCTGCAACTGCACCATCCGCATATGGACGATGCCGAAGCGCAAGAGCGCTGTATCAAGGCTTTGGAGCAAGTGCAAATTCCCAATGCCGGGTCCAGATTTCGCGACTACCCGCATCAATTATCCGGTGGTCAGCGGCAACGGGTGATGATCGCCATGGCCTTGGCCTGCGAACCGCATTTATTGATAGCCGATGAACCGACCACGGCGCTGGATGTGACGGTGCAAGCCGAAATCCTGCGGCTGATGCGCAAACTGCAAGACGACACCGGCATGAGTATGCTGTTTATCACCCATGATTTTGGCGTAGTGGCGCAGATGGCGCATTGGGTGGGCGTGATGCAGCAGGGCAAACTCGTGGAAGTTGGCGCTTGCCGCGAAGTACTGCGCCATCCGCAACATCCGTATACCCGCCAATTGCTGGCGGCATTGCCGGAGAATCTGGCCAAACCCGGCGCCGAGCCTGTCCAGCCGCCGCACAGCGAAGATCCCGATCCAGTCGATGACGACAGCCTGAGTGACAGCGATAAAAAATTGCTGTCGGTGCTGGCGCGCGCCGGTTTACGGGGGCAGGCAAAGCCGCATGTTCCGCTGGTTAATGCGCCGGGCACTCTGCCAAGTGCAGCGGACGAGCCTTTGCTGCAAATCCGTGATCTGAAAGTCTGGTTTCCGATCAAAAAAGGCCTGTTTCGGCATACCGTTGATTATATTCGGGCAGTGGATGAGGTGTCTCTGGATATTCCAAAAGGTCAAATTGTCGCGCTGGTCGGCGAGTCCGGTTGTGGCAAAACCACCTTGGGACGAGCTGTGCTGCAGCTAGAGCCACCGACCGCCGGCAGTATCCGCATTGATGGTCAGGAACTCACCGGGCTGTCGGCGCGAGAACTTCGGCCCTTGCGTCGCAAGATGCAGATTGCCTTTCAAGATCCGCAATCGTCATTAAACCCGCGTTTGCTGGTGGAAACCACTTTGACCGAACCGATGAAAGTCCACGGTATCGGAGCTAATCAAGAACAACGTATCGAACTGGCCGGGCAATTATTGGAAGACATGCAACTCAGTCGTGACTCGCTCTGGCGTTACCCGCACGAATTTTCCGGCGGTCAGCGGCAACGTATTGGTTTGGCAAGGGCTTTGGCCTTGAACCCGGAGTTTGTGGTGTGCGACGAAATTACTAGCGCGCTGGATGTGTCGGTGCAGGCCGAAATCCTGCAATTGCTACTTAATATCAGGCAGCAGCGCAATCTGACTTTGCTATTCATCACTCATAACATCGGCGTGGTGGAATACCTCAGCGACCGCACGGTGGTAATGTACAAGGGCAAAATTGTCGAGCAAGGCGAAACCGCCCAAGTCTGCGGCCAACCGCAGCATGCTTACACTCAAAAATTGCTGGCTGCAGTGCCCAGGTTGTCGATTTAGTAGCCTGGATGCAGCGCAGCGGAATCCGGGAATGTTGACTAACATCTGAAAATATTCTCCTTCAAATTTCATTGTTCCCACGCTCCGGCGTGGTAATGCAGTGGCGGGCGCTCCAGCGCCCGGAAACGCACCGCTGGAGCGGCTTAAGGGTATGCGCCCTTTAAACCACGCGATTGATTTTTTGAAAAAAGCCGTAGCAGTTTATGCGATTTTTGGCTCGACGAGTTGCCAAGGTAGCAATGCCTCGAAGTCTTCGACGGTTTTGGCCAGGGGCAATTGACGGAACAACG
>CAIOHN010000064.1 GCA_903858105.1 uncultured Pseudomonadota bacterium
ATTCGTGCTGAGGCTATTCTGGGTCGAAAAGTGCCGGATATTCTGGGCGAAACAGCCTGGTTTATCGTTAAGCCTTATTTAGAACGTGCCCATGCTGGCGAGCAGGTAAGTTTTGATCAACAAATCCCTTATGGAGTCGGCGGGCCGCGGTGGGTGCAAGCAACCTATATCCCCAATAAAGATGAGGCAGGGCAACTGAAAGGCATAGTGGTGCATGTAGTCGATATAGAGCAAAGAAAACAAGCCGAGCAGAAAATCGCGCAACTGAACCAGCATTTACAGCAGCGACTGGAGGAAATGCAAGTAATCTTCAATACTGTGCCGATCGGTTTGAGTATCGTCGATGACAATAGTGGGCAGCATATTCGAGGTAATCCGGCTATCGAACGCATGCTCGGTTTACCGTCTGGTAGCGATTTGTCCAAGCGAGGCGCAGCGATGGCGAATGTCCGGCTTATGCGCAGCGGTATCGAATTACCGCTGGCAGAGTTACCGATGCAACGGGCTGTGCGCGGCGAATTGGTCAGCAATCAAATCATGGATGTGCTGCGCTCGGATCAGATCACAACGACCTTACTCTGCAATGCCTCGCCTTTGTTCGACGAAGCCGGCAAGCCGCGCGGTGCGGTGGGGGCGTTTTTGGATATTACCGCACTCAAGCAAGCCGAAGAGTCATTGGCCAAAAGCCAATTGCAACTGCGACTGTTTGTCGAGCAGGCGCCGTTGAGTATTGCCATGTTTGACCGCGACATGAATTATTTAGTCACCAGTCGGCGCTGGATTGCCGAGTTTGGACGGGGACGAACTGAACTGGTTGGCTCGAATCACTACAGTTTAAATCCTGATCTGCCGAAAGAATGGCAGCAGATTCATCGGCGGGTACAGGCCGGCGAATCTTTAAGCAACGACAACGATTTATGGATCCAAGCCGATGGTAGCTGGCTGTGGCTGCGCTGGGCAGCGCACCCGTGGACCGATCCGAGCGGCGAAATTGGCGGCATTATTATTGCCAGTGAAGATATTACCGCCCACCACAATGCTGAACTGGCGTTACGAAATTCGGAAGCGCGTCTGGCGTTGATTGTCGAGCAGGTTAAAGCCGGTTATTGGGATTGGGATCTGGTTTCGCAAACCTTGTTTTTATCGCCGGAGGTGAAACGGCATATCGGTTTGGACGACGATACACTATTGAATCGACCTGATGAATGGGCGCTGCGCTTGCATCCAGACGATAGGGCCAATGTGTTGGATTTGATAAACGATTATGCTACCGGTCGCCAATCAAGTTATGAAACCGACTTTCGCTTGCGACACGAGGATGGCTCCTATCGCTGGATTCACTCGCGAGGCGTGTTATTAACCGATCTTAATAATCAGCCTTTTCGGGTGCTGGGTATCAATTTAGATGTAACAGACTACATGAAGCAGCGCGAGTTGAACGAGCGGCGCGATAAAATGGAACAGGCGTTTCGGCATTATGTCGCGGTGCAGACTGCGGCGGCGATTGCGCATGAATTAAATCAACCGCTGACGGCTATCTCGTCATACGCAGATGTGGCGCTACACCTGTTGCAAAGCCAAAATCCCAACCCCATTAAACTGAATCAGGTATTGGAAAGCTGCGGCCAGCAAGCCCAACGCGCTGGCGGGGTCATCCGCCAGTTGTTGGCTTTATTGCAAAAAGGCGAAACCGTCAGTGAGCCTATGGACATCAATGCTGTGGTTTCTGAAGCAGTGGATTTGGTAAAAGCCGACGGATTGCTCAGCGACTACCAGATGGAGTTGAATTTGGCCGCGGACTTGCCGCAGGTAATCGCCAATGCTTTGCAAATCCAAAAAGTATTGATTAACTTATTGCGCAATGGTTTGGAATCGATGCAGGAACTGAACGATATGTCCGGCGTTATCAGTGTTTCTAGCGGTCGTAATCCGGCTGATCCGGCGATGATGTTAGTGACGGTTTGCGATAGCGGCAAAGGCATCGCTGATGACGCGCAGTTAAAATCATTGTTCCAGCCGTTCTATACCACCAAGCCAGCCGGTTTGGGGATGGGCCTGGCTATCAGTCGTTCGCTGGTGGCTGCGCATGGTGGAAAAATGTGGGCAGAGCCGAATATCGGCAAGGGTATATCCATGCACTTTACCTTACCGTTTGCCAGATGAGCGCGCAAGCTCAGGTGTTTATCGTTGACGACGACTACGCGGTACGCGACAGTCTTGGGCAACTGCTGGAAACATTCGGCCTGGCGTACCAGACGTTTGTCAGCGCCGAGCAATTTCTGCAGCTTTATCAAGCTGGGCCCGGTTGTTTGCTGCTGGATTTGAACATGCCGGATATGACCGGCGACGAATTGCAGGTGGAATTGGCTCGTCGGCATATTCACGTGCCTATCATCTTTCTCACTGGCTACGGCGACATACCGACTACCGTTCGTGTCATGAAAGCCGGGGCGGTGGATTTTTTTACCAAGCCAGTGCCCTCCAGGCAGTTATTAGACCGCATTCAAGACGTATTGGCAGAGCAAACGCAGTTGTACGCGCAAGCTTTAGAGGATCAGGTTCTTCACAAGCGTCTGGATAAACTTACAGCTCGCGAACTGGATGTGTTGTCACTCGTGGTTGCTGGGCATTCCAATAAGGAAATCGCCCGCTTACTAGGTATCAGTCATCGCACCGTCGAGATTCACCGCGCCCGCGTCATGGAAAAAAGCGGTGCGACTAACCTGCTGGAGTTGGCAAGGTTCGCGGAGTTGTGCGCGCTTGCGCCCAAGTAAATTTCATCAGCACCGGTCTTTCGCCTGAAATCGGCTCACATACGTGTCAGCACGGATATTATTTTGCAGCGTTCTGGGGTTTAATTTCACGCTATAGCCGCTGGCCGAATTTTCGGCTTGATTAAGCCTAAGGAGTCAATTATGGATGTGGACTACGATGATTTTGAGATTGCTGCTGTGATTCGTGATTTTTGGCTTATCGACGCCGAATCGTATCAGCGAAAGTATGCGACCCAGCATGGCTACCCGCTAACCCCGGGGTTTTACGTTGTCAATTGGCCGGAGCATGTGCGAGCCAAGCGCTTTAACGAACATGCCCACTTTCATGGGCCATTTTCATCCCGGAAAGAAGCCCAGATGGCGCTCGATTTGATGCACAAAGCCTGGCGAGGTTTTTCCAGACCAACCGAGATGCCCGCTGTCGTTGCGGGCGATACCCGCAGGTTGGTCGAACATGCCGTCAAATCCGCGGCGGCGCGTCTGCAAAATGGGGCATTCAGGCGAGAAGCCCGCCGTTATTTTCATCCAGAGCAAATCCAGACGATGTTTAGGCAAATCAAGCAGCGGGAGATTTGTTAAGCACACGTCCTGTTGCAGTGCCGGGCAGTCAAAGCAGTCGATATTTTGTAAATAACACCGCTGAGGTAGCATTTATGAAAGCGAATTTTCTATTCAATGCCGTTTTCGCTGGCCTGTTTCTGTTGGGTGGCGCTTTGTTTATTTTTGGGGCCTGTTCTCAAGCTGCCAATTTGTCTAACCAGGAAAACCAATTAAGTTACGCCCTTGGGCTACAGCTTGGCAAAAGTGTGGGTGCGCAACATATGAATATCAATACTACCCTCTTGATGCGCGGTTTGAATGATGGCCGTTTAGGGCAAAACCCACCTGTTACGGCAGCACAACTTGAGCAAGCGACCAGGATAATATTGATTGTGGTCAATCCGGGTATTGCCGGAGACGAAACCCAGGTGCAATCGCAACATGACCTTAATCCAGACGCGGTGTTGCTGCTTCCAAAGCTGGTCCAAGACTCAAAAACCTGGCCTGAGCGTATTGACTATTAGGTTTTAAACAACCTGGAATACCGGGCTAACCCGCACTAATCAAGTCGCTTGCCGACGCCTGATCAGGTAGTTCTAATGCGTTGATATGCCATTTTATTAATTCAAGTGTGCCGTCCTGGTGTTCGACTATTGCCGTGCAGCTTTCGACGAAGTCGCCGGTATTGACGTATAAAAATCCTTCTATTTCCTTGATTTCGGCATGATGGATATGCCCGCAAATCACTCCGTCCAAGCCTTCATTTTTAAGGGTACGGACAATGCTTTCTTCGTAATCGGAAATAAACTGCACCACATTTTTGACTTTGTATTTAACGAAGGCAGCCAGCGAAAATTGCGATTGGCGGCCAAAAATACGTCTAATCAAGCGCAGGAAACGATTGATCTCGATCAGCCAGTCGTAACCTAAGCTGCCAACTTTGGCCAACCATTGGTGATGTTTGGCGATGGTGTCGTATTCGTCGCCATGCACGATTAAAAAGCGCTTGCCCTGGGCTGTAGTGTGAATGTCCGATTTTTTGACAATGATGTCACCAAACACATAATCGTCGTATACCCTAACGTTGTCGTCGTGGTTGCCGGGTACATACACTATTTGGGTGCCGTGTCTGGCTTTACGCAGAATTTTTTGAATGATGGTGTTGTGATCGCGCGGCCAGTACATTTTTTTGGACAGCGCCCAAAAATCGATAATGTCGCCCACCAGATACAGCTTCTCGCTGTCGTTATTTTTTAAAAAATCCAGCAAGGCATCCGCCTGGCATTGCGTAGAGCCAATGTGCAGATCAGAAATCCAGATGGTTCGATAGAAAGATGTCTTCATAAAAAACGCCAAATATAGGATCGGACGAGGCTATTCTTGTCTGCATTTATGACATCAGTGTGACAGCCCGGTCTTTTCCAGCACGGCCTGGCGTGTGCGGTTTTGCTTTAATGGGTGGTGTCACAATCCTGTCATCTGTTTGCTTTAATGTCTTGAAATTAACGATGCCGCGACGAGACAGACCGATGACGAATCCAACCGACACTGCGAATAATTTACATACCCTGCACGCTTACGACACCGAACTGGGGCATATGCACGGTTTGCTGCTGGAGATGACCGATCTGTTGGTTTATCAGCTTGAGCAGGCGATGAATGCGCTGGACTACGGTGACGCCGAGCTGGCGCAAAAAGTGGTATCCCGGCATAAAAAAATCAAGCATTTTGAAAGCAGGATCGATAATGATGTGTTGAATGTCATTGCCAGGCATTGTCCGGTTGCCAACGATTTGCGACTGGTTATTTCAACCTCGAAAATTTCTGTGGAACTGGAGAGAATCGGGCTTGAGATAGTGGAGTTTGCCAGGTTGATTGTGGTGTTGTTCGATCCGAACACCAGCGATCCCAATCAAAAATTGCTGGCCGACATCGTCAAAATCGGCGGATTTATCAAACTGGTTTTGGATAAATTAATGGTGGTATTTGAAAGTCGCGATTCCAAACAAGCCTACGCGCTGTTGCAATGTGATCGGGATTGCGAGTCTGAATTGCAGGAAGGTATCAAACATCAGTTGGCGCTGGTGATGCACGACGGGCGCATGATTCGCCGTGCTTTGGATGTTATGCAAATGATGAAAGCCTTGGAGCGTTGCGGCGAACATTGCCGGAATATCGCAGAACATGCGATTTTTATGCTGGATGGCGTGGATATGCGGCATGGTGGGGTGGTGGTTAAATAGCCTGTCACCAAAACTTTCTTTATCCATAAAACAAAAAAGCCAGCATTGCTGGCTTTTTTGCGATTAAGGGCCAATTTACTATTGATGAATTTCCAAATGCAGCGCCCGATATTCGTCAGTTAATTTATGCGTGGGAGCATAGTGAATTAACGGTTGTGAGTCGCTATGCGATTCGCGGACTTTTACCGAGGTGGAGATTTTGGCTTCCAGCACCGGCAAGCCTTCGGCGATTAATTCATCGACAAGCTGTCTGGGCAGGTTGGCTTGTTTTTGGTATTGATTGACGATGACGCCTTCTACTTCCAGTTTATCGTTATGATCGGCTTTAACTTCGGCGATGGCGCGCATCAAGGTATACAGCGCTTCACGAGCGAAGGTATCGCAATCGAACGGGATCAAGCATTTCTCGGCGGCAATCAAGGCAGACAAACTGTAAAAATTTAAAATCGGCGGGGTATCGATATAAATTTGATCGAAACCCTCCAATTTTTCCAAAGCCTCTTTCAGCTTGTAAATTTTATGCCGCGATTCCAGGCGGCTTTGCAGGCCTTCCAGGTCCGAGTGCGAAGGCAGTACATATAAATTGGGGAACGGCGATTCGTGAATCAAACCGTCCAAACCTTCCTTGCCTCCGCCAAACAGTCCAAGCCCCAAACTATCTTTAAAAAAGTGGGCGATGGTTTTATCCGAATCAGCAACTTTGTTGCCCAATAAGTATTGGGTTGAGTTGCCTTGCACATCGAGATCGATCACCAGGGTTTTCTTGCCTTCGACAGCGCTAATGGCCGCCAGATTGCAGGTAATGGTGGATTTACCTACGCCGCCTTTCTGATTAAAAATCACCCTGCGCATAATCGCCCTCGA
>CAIOHN010000065.1 GCA_903858105.1 uncultured Pseudomonadota bacterium
GCGCGGGTAGAGTGGTAGGATTGGACCGCTTCGGCGAATCAGCCCCGGCCGGTCAGCTCTTCAAAGAGTTTGGCTTTACCGTGGACAATGTGGTCGCTAACGTGGAAGCCGTTCTTTAATTTTTGTAAACAGTTGTGGGGTTTTGCTTTTGTTTCGGCAACAATCGAAACCCCGCGTATCTAACAGCATAGGTGATAGACGTGAAAAAAAATGAATTAACGAAAGGCGTTATGGCAGCTCTTTTGCTGACCAGTTCCGTAGCAATGGCAGGGGCAGATTATCCGGCGGCTGATTATCAGCCAAAAGTTCTTTACACAAACCCAGACTACAAAGCAGAATCGGCACCTGCTGCTGCTGCGGCTCCAGCTCCAGCGGCAAAAGCTGTTGCAAAAGCAAAGGAAGTGGAAGCGGTTGAAGCGGATCCTAACTTCCCTGCGGCGAATTATCAGCCAAAAGTATTGTTCACTGACGCAGCCTACAAGCATGACGCTGCTGCACCAAAGGCTGCTAGCAGTGGCGCTAGCTCATCAGTTTCTGCTAGCGATTCATCCGAATCAACTGCTTCTGCGGAAACAGCTGGCGAGAAAGGTTCAACTAACAGTTTATTGGGTTTGGCTGTTCTGGCAGCGGCTGGTTTTTTCCTGTATAGCAAAAAATCAGGTTCTAAATCAGTTAAGTCTGCATCGTCGGCTAGCTATGTAGATGCGGGCGGCGCTACAGGTGTTGAAAAATACCTGGACAGACTGGGCATGAACAAAACCGGCGTCGCAAAATATCTGGAAAAACAAGACTCTAACCCTGCGACCGGCGTTGCCAAATACATGGCAAAACAAATCGTAAGAGACAGAGAAGCTGCAGCTGCTAAAGCAACTGGTGTAGAAAAATATATCCGCGATAACGGATAATAGCATCAGTGATTAGTCATATTGGCTGCCGGGGTCTGACGCTTAGTTGCTAGCGATTCACCGATAGGTCAAAAGATCGCCACTTAGTATGTTTTAAAGTGCAGTTCGGGCTTTTAAATATGCTAAGTGGCGATTCAGTCTAAGCATCCGAACTAAAATAGATCGAGTTTCTTCACCAGGGACTCTTACATAATCAATCTCCTGCAAGAATTGCTGAACAATCCAGTTTGTCGTCAGTCTCAGTTCAAACTAGGGAAAAAGAATTAATCACACATCGAGGAACATTCCTATGGCTAAAAATTTACTTGAACAACTTCGCGAAGTTACTGTTGTTGTTGCCGATACCGGTGACATTCAAGCAATCGAAACTTTTAAACCACGCGATGCGACAACCAATCCATCACTGATTACCGCTGCTGCGCAAATGCCGCAATATCAAGGTATCGTTGATGATACTTTGAAAGGCGCAAGAGCTACTTTAGGCGCTGCGGCTTCAGCTGCAGATGTGGTGTCATTGGCATTTGACCGTTTGGCAGTATCGTTTGGTTTGAAAATTCTGGAAATCATCGAAGGCCGCGTTTCTACTGAAGTTGACGCGCGCTTGTCATACGATACAGAAGCCACCATCGCTAAAGGTCGTGATCTGATCAAACAATACGAAGCCGCTGGCATTTCAAAAGAGCGCGTTCTGATCAAAATTGCTGCCACTTGGGAAGGTATCCAAGCTGCTGCCGTATTGGAAAAAGAAGGCATTCACACCAACCTGACGTTGTTGTTTGGTTTGCATCAAGCGATTGCTTGCGCTGAAAACGGCATTACCCTGATTTCTCCATTTGTTGGCCGTATTCTGGACTGGTACAAAAAAGACACAGGCCGTGATTCTTATGCGCCAGCAGAAGATCCAGGCGTTTTGTCTGTTACCGAAGTCTACAACTACTACAAAAAATTTGGTTACAAAACCGAAGTTATGGGCGCAAGCTTCAGAAACCTGGGCGAAATCACCGAATTGGCAGGTAGCGATTTGTTGACTATCGCGCCATCTTTGTTGGCTGAACTGCAATCCGTTGAAGGCGACTTGCCACGTAAACTGGATCCAGCTAATGCTGCCGCTGCTTCTATCGAAAAAATCACAGTCGACAAAGCGACTTTTGATCGTATGCACGAAGAAAACCGTATGGCTAAAGAAAAATTGGCCGAAGGTATTGATGGTTTTGCTAAAGCTTTAGAAGCCCTGGAAAAATTGTTGTCAGAGCGTTTGGCCAGTCTGGAAGCTTAATAAAGATTGCGTGTAGAGAACTGGTTTCTCTGCACGCTTCCTATCACGATTTATCTCGGGTGCTTGTTTTTCGAGTAACCCGATTCCTTAGCAGGATTTAGGCATGTCACAGAAAATATTTGATGTTGTTAAGCCCGGTGTCGTAACCGGTGATGATGTTCAAAAAATCTTTGCTATTTGCAAAGAAAATAAATTCGCGTTACCCGCTGTCAATGTTATCAGCACCGATACTATTAACTCGGTACTGGAAGCGGCAGCAAAAGCAAAGTCGCCAGTTGTTATTCAGTTTTCAAATGGCGGCGCGGCGTTTGTTGCAGGCAAAGGCCTGAAATTGGAAGGCCAAGGCTGTTCAATTGTCGGCGCAATTTCTGGCGCTCATCACGTACACGCCATGGCTGAGCTATACGGCGTTCCTGTAATCTTGCACACCGACCACGCAGCAAAAAAACTGCTGCCTTGGATTGACGGTCTGCTGGACGCTGGCGAAAAACACTTCGCTGCGACAGGCAAGCCATTATTCAGCTCACACATGCTGGATTTGTCTGAAGAAAGTCTGGAAGAAAATATCGAAATCTGCGGTAAATATCTGGAGCGCATGTCCAAAATGGGTATGACTTTGGAAATCGAACTGGGTTGCACCGGTGGCGAAGAGGACGGTGTTGATAACAGCGGCATGGACCATTCTGCACTGTATACTCAACCAGAAGACGTTGCATATGCTTACGAGCATTTGAGCAAAATCAGCAATCGTTTCACTATCGCTGCGTCATTCGGTAACGTCCACGGTGTATATTCGCCAGGTAATGTGAAATTGACACCGACCATTCTGGATAACTCGCAAAAATATGTTTCCGAGAAATTTGGTTTGCCACATAACACCTTAAACTTTGTTTTCCATGGCGGCTCAGGTTCAACACCTGAAGAGATCAAAGAATCCATTGGTTATGGCGTGATCAAAATGAACATCGATACCGATACTCAGTGGGCAAGCTGGGCAGGTGTGATGGAGTTTTATAAAAAACACGAAGGTTATTTGCAAGGCCAAATCGGTAACCCTGAAGGTGCTGATAAACCAAACAAAAAATACTATGACCCACGCGTTTGGCAACGCGCCGGCCAAGTGGGTATGGTGACTCGTTTAGAGCAAGCCTTCCAAGAGTTGAACGCTGTCAACTCGCTGTAAACTGCTATAAAGCTGCAAAGGCCGACTGGCCTTTGCAGTCCTTTCTGCTAGATGTTCTCGTACTGAGTCAAAAAATTGACTTGGACGCCGCAACCCCCTCAGGTATTTTTTGAATACCGCAATCCCGACTTTATTGCCTAACTGCTTGCAAGTGACGGCTATACTATTATTCTAAAACGCAGTTTTTTCTTGTATGATCGATTCCAGCCGGTTTTTTGGCGAGTTGTCGATTGGAATTTAATATTTTGGCGCGTATTGTGCTGTAAAAATTACAAAGGTGAAAAATGGCAGAAGCCCACGGGAAAGACGAAGGTAAAAAGTCGTCCAAAAAATTGATCATAATAATTGCAGCGCTAGTTTTAGTTTTGGCCGGAGCAGGCGCAGCGTATTATTTTTTGATGGTTAAGCCTGCCGATGCTGCCCATAAAGAAGAAGGCGATGCTAAGCACGGTGGCAAAAAAGAAGAACACAAAGAAGAGCATAAAGAAGAGCCAGCCCACGAAGCAGAGGATGAGCATGAAAAAGTAGCTGACCCGGATGTTTACTACAATATGCCATCGGCTTTATTAGTCAACTTCCCGGCGGGTGCTGGCGCTAAAGTGATAAGAATATCTCTGACGATACTGGTCAAAGGTGAGGCGAGCGTGGATGCTATGAAAAAACATGAGCCGATGATACGCAACAATTTGTTGATGGCGATCAGTGCGCTGGGTGTCGAAAAAGCTAAAACCCTGGCGGGCAAGCAAGAACTGCGGGCGATGATGCAAGCCGAAATTGGCAAGGTGCTGGAAAAGATGGCGGGTAAAAACACCGTTAAAGAAGTCTATTTTACTGAATTTGTAATGCAATAAATGTCTACAGCCGATCTATTATCACAAGACGAAATCGATGCACTGTTACACGGTGTCGATGACGGCGATGTCGACACCGGGGCTGACGATGATGATTTCGGTAAAGGCTCTGCGAGAGCTTACGATTTTAATAGTCAGGAACGCATTGTTCGTGGGCGGATGCCTACGCTGGAAATGGTCAACGAACGTTTTGCTCGTCATTTCCGCATAGCGCTGTTCAATTTTTTAAGACGTGCCGCCGAAATATCAGTGTCCGGGATTCAGGTTCAAAAATTTTCCGAATTTATCCAGGGCTTGTTCGTTCCGACCAACTTAAATGTCATTCGTATGTCGCCGTTGCGCGGGCGGGCGCTGATTGTAATGGAGCCGCGCTTGGTGTTCACTGCGGTCGATAACTTTTTTGGTGGTGGCGGTCAGTTTTATAACAAAGTCGAAGGTAGAGAATTTACGCCGACCGAAATGCGCATTATCCGTCTGATTATCGAAATGATTTTCAAGGATTTGGCGGAGGCCTGGAAGCCGGTGATGGATATTGATTTTGAATACATCAATTCGGAAGTGAACCCGCAATTTGCCAATATTGTCAGCCCTTCAGAAATTGTAGTGATTTCCACGATTCATGTTGAATTGGAAGGCGGTGGCGGCGATATCAATATTGCGATGCCGTACACCATGATCGAGCCGATTAGAGAGTTGTTGGATGCGGTGACCAGTGACCGAGGTGAGGTAGATGGGCGTTGGCAAGATTCGTTGCGGAATGAAATTATGCGCAGCGAAGTGATAGTCAACAGCAAGCTGATTGAAAAAGAAATGTCGATCAGCGATGTTATCGAACTTAAAAAAGGCGATGTCATTCCCATTGAAATGCCTGAAACTGTGTTGCTTGAAGTTGAAAATGTGCCTGTGTTTCGAGGTAAGCTGGGGCTTTCGGATGGCAACTACGCCATCGAAATTATAGAAAAAATGTCGCTGGATAATATTTAACAGCAGGAAAGGATTAGCATGAGCGAAAACGACGAAATAGGCGATGACTGGGCTGCTGCCATGAACGAACAATCGTCAGCAAGCGAAGCGGACTGGGGCGATGCTCTGAAGGAACAAGCGGGTGCCAGCAAGAATGGCCAAGGTTTTACGGTGGCGGAGTTTCCAGAATTCTCTGAACAAAAAAACAGGCCCAATGGCCCAAGCGCCGATGAGGTCAAACTGGATGTGATACTTGATGTGCCGGTCACGGTGTCATTGGAAATCGGTCGCACCAAAATCAATATCAGAAATTTATTGCAACTCAATCAAGGCTCGGTAGTGGAACTGGATCGGTTTGCCGGTGAGCCGATGGACGTATTGGTCAATGGCACTTTGGTTGCGCACGGCGAAGTCGTTGTGGTCAACGACAAGTTCGGCATCCGGCTAACCGACATCATTAGTCCGTCGGAACGAGTTAGAAAGCTGGGCTAATGTTTGTGCAGCGATTGATTCTAGTTGTTTGTGCATTGGTTCCCTCTCGCAGTTGGGCCGAGGACGCGGTGGCTTTACCCAGGCAAACCGCAAAAGTCGTGTCTTCAGGCGATGTCGCGCAGTGGATATTAGCCTTGCTGGTGGTATTGTCGGTATTTTTGTTATCGGCCTGGTTATTGCGCAAAAGCGGTACTTTGGCCTTGGTCGGCAAAGGCCAGTTGACTGTGTTAGCTGGGCTGTCTTTGGGGATGCGCGAAAAACTGGTATTGGTCAAAGTGGGTGAAAAGCAATTACTACTCAGCGTCTGCAGCGGGCGTATTGATAAATTATTGGAACTCGAAGGCGAACAACGCTTGTTTTTGAATGCCACAGACGGTCAGGAACCTGGCGCATTTGCCAAAAAACTGCTGCAAGTGATGCAGGGTAAAGTACATGAATAAATTAGGTATCGGTTTTTTAATGCTAGTCGCGCTGCTGCTGCCGGAGATGGCTTCGGCGGCTGTGGGCATAGATGCGATTACCGTTACCAGCAACCCCAAGGGTGGCGAGACCTATACCGTCACCATTCAGATTTTAGCGTTAATGACCATGCTGACCTTGTTGCCAGCCTTGTTGTTATCGATGACGGCTTTTACCCGGATCATGATTGTGCTGGGTTTGCTGCGGCAGGCCATTGGCGCCGCTCAGGCACCCAGTAACCAGGTGTTGTTGGGTTTATCCTTGTTCCTGACGATTTTTATCATGATGCCGGTGCTGGAAAAGGTCAACGAGACTGCAGTCCAACCGTATATGGAAGAAAAAATCGACGCTTTGACAGCCTTGCAAAGAGCCTCGGAACCCTTCAAGCAATTCATGCTCAAACAGACTCGCGAAGCCGATTTGGATACTTTTGTGCGTATTTCCGGTCGCCAGCAAATCGACAAGCCGGAAGATGTACCGTTTTCTTTGTTGGTGCCGGCTTATGTGACTAGCGAACTAAAAACCGCGTTTCAAATCGGCTTTCTTATTTTCCTGCCTTTCCTGGTGATCGACTTGGTGGTGGCAAGCGTACTGATGTCGATGGGTATGATGATGCTGTCGCCGATGATCGTCTCGTTGCCGTTCAAAATCATGTTATTTGTGCTGGCGGATGGTTGGACCCTGGTTCTGGAAATGCTGGCAGCCAGTTTTTATGTATAGGCCAATGCCATGATGACGCCAGAAACCATATCAGTCATTGCCCAGGATACGGTGTTGATTTCCTTGAAATTGATGGGTCCTATCTTGCTGTCGTCTTTAGTAGTGGGCTTGTTGGTGTCCATGTTTCAGGCGGCGACATCCATTCAAGAGCAAACGCTGACGTTTATCCCCAAATTGGCGACGATTATCATCGTGTTGATGATAGCCGGCCCTGGTATGTTACAAATGCTCATCGATTATTTCCAGGATTTGATGCGCGATATTCCTGCCTTAATAGGATGAACTTCGGCGAAGACGAGTTACTGCAGTATCTTGCTTCGTTTGTATGGCCATTCTTCCGTATTAGCTCCATGTTTGTTACCGTGCCGGTATTTAGTGTCAGAGCTTTGCCTGCAAAAGTCAGAGTTATGCTCAGTATGCTAACCACTTTGGTTTTGATTCCTACCTTGCCAGCCATGCCGGATATCGAGATTTTTGGTTATCAGGGGCTAATGGTGGCTGTGCAGCAAGTGGCTTTGGGCCTTACCTCAGGTTTTATTTTACAAATAGTATTTTCAATCATGCTATTTGCCGGTCAGACCATTGCCTACAGCATGGGGCTTGGCTTTGCTTCCATGGTGGATCCGGCGACGGGTGTGCAAGTGCCGGTGATTGCGCAATTATTTGTGATTGGCGGCAGTTTGCTTTTTTTGGCGGTGGACGGGCATTTGTTGCTAATAGAAATGCTGGCCCAAAGTTTTCATACCTTGCCGGTGGGAACCATCGGTTTGGATAAAGCAGATTTATGGCGGGTGATCAGTTGGAGTAGCCTGATATTTGCCGATGGATTGTTGTTGGCCATGCCGGTGATGGCTACCTTGTTATTCGTGAATATTTGTTTTGGCGTAGCCTCCAAAGCGGCGCCGCAGTTGCAGATTTTTGGTGTCGGTTTTCCTATCACCATTCTGATGGGGATGCTGCTGATCTGGATTGGCTTGCCAGCCATGCTGGAAGGTTTCAGCGAGATGCTGCACCAAGGCTTTGCTTTGGTTGGCGAATTGTTGAGGGTGAGTTAAATGGCAGAAGAATCCGGTCAAGATAAAACCGAAGACCCCACGGGCAAGCGAGTTACCGACTCACGAAAAAAAGGCCAGTTACCGCGCTCTAAAGAGCTCAGCACCTTCGTCACCTTAATGACCAGTTCGGCCATGTTTTTTTACATCGGCCAGACTATGTGGCGGGATATGCTGGAAATGATGCGGCATACCTTACAATTTTCGCGAGACGTCGTGTTTGATCCCGCTGCGCCTGTGATATACCTGAAAGCCGCATTTGCCGAGGGTGTTTCGGTGATCGTGCCGTTTTTGGCGGTGTTGATAGTCGCCGATTTGTTGGCTGGCGTCATGCTTGGTGGCTGGAACTTCACCAGCGAAGCTTTTCAAATGAAGTTTTCCAAGTTAAATCCGCTGACCGGTGTTAAAAAAATCCTCGGTATTCAAGGCGTGATCGAATTGATCAAAGCCATTCTGAAAGTGCTTTTGGTTTCGAGCGTCGCCTGGAATTTGTTCAAGTGGCATTTTGACGACTTTATGGGCTTAAGTCGGCTGCCTGTCGATCAAGCTGTTCACCATGTTGGGGGCATCATAGCCTTTTGCTTAATTATTTTAAGCGCCACCTTTTTGCTATTGGTGATGCTGGATGTGCCGTACCAGCTTTGGAACAATCAGCGACACTTGAAAATGACCAAGCAGGAGGTGCGCGATGAATCAAAAGATCAGGAAGGAAATCCGGAAGTAAAAGGCAAAATTCGGCAAATGCAGATGGCCGCAGCGCAGCGCAGAATGATGGATGCAGTACCTAGCGCCGATGTTATCGTCACCAATCCCACCCACTTTGCGGTCGCGTTGAAATACGATCAGGGCGGCAATGGCGCACCTATACTGGTCGCCAAAGGCACTGATCTGGTGGCCTCACATATTCGCCAGCTAGCCTTGACCGCCAAAGTGCCGCTAGTGGCTGCGCCGTCTTTGGCCAGAGCCTTGTATTATTCCACCGAATTAAATCAGGAAGTGCCGCGCGGCTTGTTTTTGGCAGTCGCGCAAGTGCTTGCCTACGTATTTCAACTACGGGCCTCGACGCAGTATGGCTGGAGCAAACCGGTTCCGCCCACTGATCTGTCAGTGCCTGACGATTTCAAGCAATAACGCCGTATCGGGCTGAATTATGGATTTTAAAAAATTACTAGACGCGATTAAGGGCTTAAATAACCTGGGTTTGGGCGCGCCCTTGCTGATTATCATGCTGCTGGCGCTGCTGATCTTGCCTTTGCCGCCGTTTGCGCTGGATTTGTTTTTTACCTTCAATATCGCGTTTTCGCTGATTATTCTGCTGGTGGTGGTTTACACCTTAAAGCCGCTGGAGTTTGCTTCGTTTCCTACCGTCATTTTAATCGCCACCTTATTGCGATTGTCCTTGAATGTCGCCTCCACCCGGGTGGTGTTAATCCGCGGGCACGAAGGCGGCGACGCGGCGGGCAAGGTGATCGAAGCTTTTGGCTCATTTGTGATCGGCGGCAATTTTGCTGTGGGCATTGTGGTGTTTGCGATTTTGGTGATCATCAACTTTATGGTGGTTACCAAAGGTGCCGGTCGGGTAGCTGAAGTGAGCGCCCGTTTTACCCTGGATGCGATGCCGGGTAAGCAAATGGCGATCGATGCCGATTTAAATTCTGGTTTGATTAATCAGGACGAAGCCCGCGCCCGCCGCGAGGAAGTGGCTGCGGAAGCCGATTTCTACGGCTCTATGGATGGTGCCAGCAAATTTGTTCGCGGCGACGCGGTAGCCGGGATCATTGTCCTGTTTGTGAATATGATCGGTGGTCTGGCGATTGGGGTTGGGCAGCATGGCATGAGTTTCGCCGATGCCGCCAATGTCTATGTGTTATTGACTATCGGTGATGGTTTGGTGGCGCAGATTCCATCCTTGCTGTTATCGGTCGCAGCAGCCATGGTCGTTACCCGGGTTAGGGGTAGTAAGCAGGATATTGGCAAGCAGCTTAGTTCGCAGTTGTTTGAGGATCCCAGAACCTTGCTGGTCACCGCGGCTGTAATGGGCATATTGGGTATCATCCCCGGCATGCCCAATTTGGTGTTTATCCTGTTGGCGCTTTCATTGGTAGGCGGTGCGTATTTAATCGATAGACGCCGAAAACTGGAGGAAGAAAGAGCGCTGGAAATGGAGCGTATCGTATCACCGCAGCAGTTGGCTAAAACCGAGATCAAGGAACTGGGCTGGGATGATGTGATGCCGGTTGACGCGATTGGGCTGGAGGTGGGCTATCGATTGATTCCGCTGGTCGATAGAAATCAAGGCGGCCAGTTGATGACGCGGATTAAAGGCGTACGCAAAAAGCTCTCGCAAGAGCTGGGTTTTTTAATTCCTTCGGTGCATATTCGCGACAATCTGGATTTGTCGCCCACCGAGTATCGGATTTCCTTGATGGGGGTTAGTGTCGGTGAGGCCAACATCATGCCCGAAAAAGAAATGGCGATAAATCCGGGGCGAGTGTTTGGCAGCATGCCGGGTACGCCTTGTAAAGACCCTGCATTTGGGCTGGATGCGATCTGGATTGATAGCAATCAAAAAGATCAGGCGCAAACCCTGGGCTATACCGTGGTTGACCCCAGCACGGTGGTGGCGACCCATCTCAGTCATATCCTGCAAAGCAATGCTCACGAGTTGTTTGGTTACGAGGAAGCGCAGCAGTTACTGGATAACCTGGCAAAAGTCGCGCCCAAACTGGTCGAGGACTTGGTGCCCAAAACCCTGCCGCTGGGCGTGCTGGTAAAGGTCTTGCAAAATTTGTTGCAAGAGCGGGTTTCGATTCGGGATTTGCGTACCATCGCCGAAACTTTGGCGGAGTACGGGGTCAAGAGTCAAGATCCGGACATCTTGACCTCTGCTGTCAGGGCGGCCTTAGGGCGATCAATTGTCCATGAAATCAATGGAGTACAGTCAGAGATTCCTGTTATTACGCTTGATCCTGGATTGGAACAGATATTGCATAGATCATTGCAGACGGCGGGCGAGGGCGGTGCCGGGTTAGAGCCCGGACTGGCAGAGCAGATGCACAAGCAATTGGAAGAAAGTGCGCAACGGATGGAAATGGAAGGACAAACAGCAGTGTTATTGGTGTCTTCTTATATTCGTCCTTGGTTGGCTCGCTTCGTTCGTCATTCGATATCAGGGTTACATGTGCTGGCCTATAATGAAATCCCCCAAGATCGACAGATCAGGGTGGTTTCCACGGTTGGACAGCGTGCACAATAAAACAGAGGTTGCGCGATGAAAATAAAACGCTTTTTTGCAGCAGACATACGGCAGGCCATGCGCATGGTCAAAGAAGAATTGGGCGCCGATGCGGTGATTATGTCCAACCGTTCAGTAGATGGCGGGGTGGAAATCGTCGCGGCCCGTGACTTTGACGAGCAGGTCATTCACAAAAACCTCAAACAGCGTGAAGAGCAAAAAGCCGCGACTAATGAAGTTAAAGTGGTGGATTTACCCGCTTTCGATGACGATAAAAGATCGCAGCATGTGCTGAGCAGCGCCAGAAAACGCGGCGCAGAAGGCAGTGTTCCAGAAAATCCCATACGGCGTAATCTTGATCAATATGTGGGCTATGCCGAAAAGCTGCAGATTGGTAACAATAACGCGCAAAAAATCAGCGAAAAAGTTCGGCAGGTCGAGAAACCTGCCTGGGCCAGTGCCGATCCAAAAATTAAACCGTTGGCGGATCATAAACCGCTTCAGGCGAATGGTTCCGACAAATTTATCAACGAAATGCGCGCAGAAATGAAAGAGCTGCGGACGATGCTGGATAGCAAGCTGTCCAGTATGGTTATGCAAATGCCGCAGCACGGCCAAACATTGCATGGCGATTTGCGTGATCGTCTGTTGGAATGTGGGTTTTCCAAAAATCTGTCAGGTAAAATTGCCAATCGCTTAGGCAGTCATAAGCACTTTGATGTGGCGATTGATAAAGCCCAGGAAATGCTGGCCAGACTGGTGCCCATCGCCGACGATAACTTGCTGGATCAAGGCGGAATTGCTGCCCTGGTTGGCTCAACCGGCGTGGGCAAAACCACCACAGTCGCCAAATTGGCGGCGCAATTTATGTTAAAACACGGCTCCAGAGAGATTGCCTTGATTACCACCGATAATTATCGGATTGGTGCGCATGAGCAAATCAATACCTATGGCCGGATTTTGGATGTGCCGGTCAAAGTGGCAGGCGATGCTGACGAATTGCGTCGCCATATCAATAGCTTTTCCGATAAACGCTTGATTTTGATTGATACAGCCGGTATGAGTCAGCGCGATATGCGACTGGCTGAGCAGCTCAAAACTTTACAGCATGGCGACTTGCCGATTCGCTCTTATTTAGTGATGTCAGCCACCACCCAATACAAAGCAATGCTCGAAATTATGGATGCGTTTCGAATACTGGAACCACAAGCGACTATACTTACCAAATTTGATGAAGCCGTAACTAAAGGCACAGCTTTATCCGCGATTATCGAACGGCGCATGCCCTTGTCTTTTGTCACCGATGGTCAACAAGTACCCGAGGATATTTATCTGCCGGATGCTGAAACCTTGATACATCAGTGTATGGAAAATGTAGGTGAAAATAATGCCTATGGCGACGATGCAAATGTAGAAGACTGGCTGGCAGAAAGCCATGCATAAGTCATTCGATCAGGCAGCTGGAATTAGACAAATGAAACATATGAGACCGATACGAGTAATCGCTGTAACCAGTGGCAAAGGCGGCGTCGGCAAAACCAATCTTTCGGTTAACATCGGAGTGGCTTTGTCCAAAATGGGGCGGCGGGTAGCCATCCTGGATGCCGACATGGGCTTGGCTAATGTCGATATTTTGCTGGGCATGTTCCCAGAATTTAATTTATCACATGTTTTGAACGGCGAAAAAAGCTTGAAAGACATTATGATGACAGGCCCGGCAGGTGTGAAAATTATTCCGGCGTCGTCCGGTATTCAGCGCATGTCGGATTTGTCCAATATCGAGCAAGCTGGTGTCATCCGGGCTTTCAGTGAAATTGATGGCGAACTGGATGTGCTGATAGTCGATACGGCAGCCGGCATTTCGGCAAGCGTGGTCAACTTTGCCCGCGCTTGTCAGGAAATTATTGTGGTAGTGTGCGATGAGCCGACTTCGCTGGCTGATGCTTATGCCTACATAAAACTGCTGAATAGAGATTACGGGCTTAACAGTTTTCATATTATTACCAATATGGTGCAGTCTGCCGAGCATGGCCAAGCCCTGTTCAATAAGCTAAGCAAGGTCACCGATCGTTATCTGGATGTGGCTTTGCAGTTTGTCGGCGCGGTGCCGCAAGACGAGTATTTGAAAAAATCGGTGCAAAAGCAAACGCCGGTAGTAGAGGCTTTTCCGCAAAGTAAATCGGCGCTGGCGATTAAAAATCTGGCGCGCAGGATAGATAACTGGCCGATAAAACTTAAAGCTGGCGGCTATCTGGAGTTTTTTGTCGAGCGGATGATCCAGTACAGCATGAAAGAGGATGTTGCATGAGCGGAGCGGCAATGTATGCTGCCGTGCAGGCTGGAAGTGTTGATGCTTTAGTCGTACAACACGCGCCGCTGGTAAAACGCATTGCCTACCACTTAATGGGCCGCTTACCTGATACGGTGCAGCTCGATGATTTGATTCAATCCGGCATGTTGGGTTTGCTGGAAGCGCTAAAACATTACGATGCCGGCCAAGGTGCCAGCTTCGATACCTATGCAGGGATACGCATCAGGGGGGCCATGCTCGACGAGTTGCGCCGTTCCGATTGGACGCCGCGGTCTGTGCATAAAAAATCCCGCATGGTATCTGAGGCGATACGCGAGGTAGAAAACCAAGTGGGACGTGACGCCACAGATACTGAAGTGGCTAGCCATATGGGGATAGATTTGACTGAATACCACCATATTCTGCAGGATTCAGTATCGTGCAAAACCTTTAGCGTTGAAGAATTGGTGCAGGGCGAAGACAGCGTTATTGACGATCTGCATGGCAATCAACAGCCGGATGAGTTGCTGATTCAGCAAAACTTCCAAAAAGCCTTAGCCAAGGCTATTTCGGAATTACCGGAGCGCGAACGCTTGGTTGTGTCGCTTTATTACGACGAAGAATTAAATCTGCGCGAGATCGGTAAAGTACTTGATGTAAGCGAATCGCGGGTAAGCCAAATTTGCAGTCAGGCCATGTTGCGACTGCGCGCCAGGCTTGCAGATTGGGTGGAAGGGAAAGATAATGAAAAGTGCGACTAATTTGCGGTTATTGCAGAAATTTTTCGCAATTATTGGCGACAAATCAGTCGTTTGTTACACGATTAAGTGATCTGGGTGGAGATTATCCTTGGATAAAAATATGCGTATTCTGGTTGTTGATGATTTTTCAACGATGCGGAGAATAGTAAAGAACTTATTGAAAGACCTGGGTTTTACCAATACGGTCGAAGCCGATGATGGCAAAACAGCCTTACCTATTTTGGAAAAAGGTGGCGTGGATTTTTTGATAACCGACTGGAATATGCCGGGTATGACCGGTATAGATTTGTTGAAGGCTGTCAGGTCATCTCCGCATCTGGCCAATTTACCTGTGTTGATGGTCACCGCCGAAGCCAAGCGCGAGCAGATCATCATGGCGGCGCAAGCTGGCGTGAACGGCTACGTGATCAAGCCATTTACCGCGGCAACCCTAAAAGAAAAAATCGAAAAGATTTTTGAGCGCATCGACGGCTAAAACACAGAGAGAACAATATATGAACAGCGATCTGCTGAGTTTGGCGCGGGATTTGGTGTCGGCGTTGGAAAGAAGTGATGAAGCGAAAGCTGATGAAATTCTCGATCAAGTGGCTGGTTTGCGAGAAACCCAGTTATTCAAGGAAATCGGCCGCTTGACCCGGCAATTGCACGACACGATGGTCAGCTTCTCGGTGGATTCAAAAATCGCCGCCATGGCCGAACACGACATCCCTGATGCGAAAGAACGACTGCATTATGTGATTGCCATGACCGAACAGGCAGCCGACCAAACATTGACTGCGGTTGAAGAGTTGATGCCGGTATCGGATGACTTAAGCGCCCAGATTAACCAATTGTCCGGGCAATGGAGTCGATTTTTGGATAGGGAAATGCCTTTTGAAGAGTTTAAAGCGATGAGTGCCGACCTGAGTCAATATTTTGAACAGTCACGGGCCTCGCTGGATAAAATTCAAGCGGGCTTGAGTGATATTTTGATGGCGCAAGGTTTTCAGGATATTACCGGACAGATTATTCGCCGAGTGATTGATCTGGTTCAGGATCTTGAAGGCAGCATGGTCAATCTGATCAAAATTTCCAGTCGCAAAATAAGCCCAAGCACTGGCCCTGCCGAACATCCGGAATTGCCTGGGCCAGTGGTGCCGGGGGTTGATGATAGGGCGGGCGACGTCGCCACAAGTCAGGTTGACGTGGATGATTTACTGTCTAGTCTAGGTTTCTGAGGACAACAAAATGGCGATAGATCTGGACGACGAAATATTACAAGACTTTCTGGTCGAGGCCGGGGAGATTCTTGATTCTCTTGGCGAGCAGCTGGTAGAGCTGGAGCAAACACCAAGCGACTTTGACCTGCTCAATTCCATATTTCGTGGCTTCCATACCATAAAAGGCGGCGCCGGTTTCTTGGCTATCAATGCCTTGGTCGATGTCTGTCATAACGCTGAAGACGTATTTAACGTACTCAGACAAGGTGATCGCAAAGTTACGCCGGATTTGATGGATGTAATTTTGCAGGTGGTCGACATCGTCAACGAAATGTTTGGGCAGGTGCGTTCTGGAGAACCACCAAAACCAGCGGATCAAGGCTTGTTAAAGCGCCTGAAATCCTACGCCGGTCCAGCTGGATCGGAACCCGTCATTGAGGTGGCAGCACCTGTAGCAAGTCAACCCGCGCCCGTTGCCTTATCGCCGCAAGCGCTGGCTGCTCAAGAATTTGACGCCATGCTGGACCCCGAGGAGCTATTGGCCAGGGAATCGGTTCCCGGCGATGCCGACGAAATTTCGGAACAGGAATTTGAAGATTTGTTGGACGCTTTGCACGGTAAAGGCGGATCGCCCACTGTGAAAACCGAGCACCAGTCAGAGCCCGTTGCGGACGGCGAGATCACTGAAGACGAATTTGAAAATCTTTTGGACGAATTGCATGGCAAAGGCAAATTTTCGGTCAATACCGAGCCAGCCGCATCGACTAGCAACTCTGGCGATATTACCGACGAGGAGTTCGATCAGGTTCTGGATGCCCTGCACGGCAAAGGCAAGTTTGACGCGACCAATCTCGGCAAAATTGAGACTCCAGCTGTAAGCGAAAAAAAGTCGGCCAGCAAGGTCACGCCTCCGCCAGCACCGATTATTGAAAACGTAGCCGCCAAGCCAGAGCCGGCTGCCAACGCCGTCGAATCGGAAAAAAGTCCGGTTTATGCGGTAGCCCCGGACACCGGCAACGACAAATCCAAGGCTGCCACGCCGCAAGCAGATACCACTGTCAGGGTAGATACCCAGATATTAGACGACATCATGAACATGGTGGGCGAGCTGGTACTGGTGCGTAATCGCTTTCAAACCCTGAAAGCAAATGCCGAGGCTGGCGAGCAGCTATCCAAAGCTATCTCCAATCTGGACGTAGTGACCGCCGATTTGCAGTTGGCGGTTATGAAAACCCGGATGCAGCCCATCAAAAAAGTGTTCGGTCGTTTTCCACGGGTGGTGCGTGATTTGGCCAGAAGCCTGAAAAAAGAAATCAGGCTGGAGTTGGTTGGCGAGGACACCGATCTGGATAAAAATTTGGTCGAAGCCTTGGCCGATCCCCTGGTGCATTTGGTCAGAAATGCGGTTGATCATGGTATTGAATCGCCGGATGAGCGCGAGGCTAATGGTAAGCCCAGGGAAGGCGTCGTGATCTTGAAAGCCTCTCAGGAAGGCGATCATATTCAGCTATCGATTAAAGACGACGGCAAGGGCATGAATTCCGATGTGTTGCGCGCCAAAGTCGTTGAAAAAGGCTTGATGGACGAAGAAAGCGCCGCTCGCCTGGATGATAAAGAATGTTACAACCTGATTTTCCTGCCTGGTTTTTCTACCAAAACCGAAGTGTCGGACGTGTCTGGCCGCGGCGTGGGTATGGATGTGGTGAAAACCCGTATCTCGCAAATGAACGGCGTGGTGGAAATTGATTCGGTAGAAGGTCGCGGCAGCACCATCATTATCAAAGTGCCGTTGACCTTGGCGATTATGCCTACCTTAATGGTCAAACTGCGCGGACAGGCTTTTGCGTTGCCATTGGCCAGCGTTCTGGAAATTCTGGATCTGGATTTAACCAAGACCAACAAAGTCGATGGTCAACTGGTAGTGATGGTCAGAAACAAGGCTTTGCCGCTATTTTATTTGAGCGATTGGCTGGTCAGAGATTCTTATTTCACGCCGGACAAACCACCGACTAATCATGTGGTAGTGGTCAACGCCGGTGGCAGACATGTAGGGTTTGTGGTCGATCAACTCATCGGTCAGGAAGAAGTGGTTATTAAAGCGCTGGGTGCCAAACTGCATGGCCTGGAAGGTCTGGCGGGGGCGACCATTACCGGCGACGGTAAAATAGCCTTGATTCTGGACGTGCCTGGGCTGATGAAAAAGTATGCGACTTAATGCGGCCTTATGACCATTCGAGTGTTGATTGTCGATGATTCCAGTTTTATTTGTAAAAGAATTCGGGATATTTTAGAAGAAGATCAAGAGTTTAAAGTTGTTGGTATGGCGCATAACGGCCGTGAAGGCGTAGAACTGGCGGCTATATTAAAGCCTGATGTGATTACCATGGATGTGGAGATGCCGGTAATGGATGGCATCTCGGCGGTCAAGCAAATCATGGCTACTCAGCCTTGCCCGATTTTAATGTTCTCAGCTATGACGCAGGTTGGCGCCCAAGCGACATTGGATGCTTTAAGCGCGGGTGCCATCGATTTTTTGCCCAAGCAGCTTGAGGATATCGATGCAAACCGCGAAACAGCCCGCTATTTGCTTAGATTTAGAGCCAGAATGGTAGCTGCGCAAGCGACCAGGCTCTCTGCTAAACCGGCGACGATTAGTGCGGTTGAGCGGCAACGACTGGATGTCGATAAGCAAAAACCAGACACAATCTCATGGTCTAAAGTCTTCGCGAGCCACGATAAAATCGATCTATTGGTGGTTGCCGCTTCCACTGGCGGGCCGGTTGCCATGCAACAAGTACTTAGTCACATTCCGGGGGATTGCCCGATGCCGATACTGTTGGTGCAGCACATGCCGCCTAATTTCACCAAAAGTTTCGCTGATCGACTGAATGCGCTCTGCAACATCAATGTCAGGGAGGCGCAGGACGGTGACACCTTGCAGCCCGGTACCGCATTACTGGGGCCAGGTGCGATGCAAATGCAAATTAAACAGCTTGCCGGTACTCGGCAGATTGCCTTAAGACCCAAGCAAGTTGGCGAGATTTATAGCCCCAGCGTCGACATTACCTTTAACTCGGTTGCCGACAATTTTTCCGGCCACGTGTTAGCCGTCGTGTTAACTGGCATGGGGGCCGACGGCACAGAGGGTGCCAGGAAGTTAAGACAGCGCGGTGCGCAAATCTGGGCGCAAGACGAGGCGTCCAGCACTATTTACGGGATGCCCAAGGCCATAGCGGAAGCCGGTCTGGCTGACCGTGTTTATTCTCTGGACGAGATTGCCAACCACTTTAAAAGATTACATTGATGGATATTCTCAGTATTTTGGGTGTGTTGATAGGTTTTGCCGCGATAATCGGCGGTAATCTAATGGGCGGCGGCGAGATGGGGTCGCTGGTCAATTATCATGCCTTTATCATCGTAGTCGGCGGTACCTTGGGTGCTACTTTGTTGCAATTTCCGCCCAAAGTGTTTCTGCGCAGTATGCGGATTTTAATCTGGATTTTTATGCCGGAGAAGTTGCAGCTAAAAAAGCAAATCGACAAGATCGTGCGTTGGAGTTCCTTAGCCAGAAAGGAAGGCTTGTTGGGCTTGGAGACTGTGATCGAGTCCGAAAAAGACAGTTTTGCCAAAAAGGGTCTGCAATTACTGGTTGATGGTAATGAACCGGAAGTGATCCGTGATTGTCTAGAAGTGGAGTTGACTACCAAGGAGCATCTGGACACGCAAGCGGCCAGGGTTTTCGAGGCCATGGGCGGCTATGCGCCGACTATCGGCATTATCGGTGCGGTGATAGGCTTGATCCACGTCATGCAAAATCTGGCCAAGCCTGAGTTATTGGGCAGCGGTATTGCTACCGCGTTCGTCGCCACTATTTACGGCGTCGGTTTGGCTAATCTGTTGTTCATCCCCATTGCTAATAAGCTTAAAAGCCTGATTTTTGAAGCGTCGCAAGCCAGAGAAATGGTGATAGAAGGGATTTCCTCGATTGCGGAGGGTGAGAATCCGCGCAATATAGAGCTGAAACTGTCCGGCTTCTTGTTGGAAAAATGAGAGAGAGCTCCATGAGTCGGCGCCGACGTAAGCAAATGCCACAGGCTGATAACCATGATCGCTGGATGGTGTCCTACGCCGACTTTGTTACCTTGTTGTTTGCGTTTTTTGTGGTGATGTATTCGATTTCTTCGGTCAACAAAGGCAAATACGAAACATTCTCCGAGTCTTTGGACCAGGCTTTGTTTCATAATGAGAAGGTGGTTAAAGAGGCGGAGCCGATTCAAGTCGGTACCATTCCCACCACAATCCAGCCGATTGAATTACCTAATTTGGCTACCGCTGAAGAGCGCGAACTGAGTGAAGAAATCTTGCAGGAAAAACAACGCCTCAGCGACGTGTCCGAGCAGTTTCAAAGTGCCTTGCAGCCGTATGTGGAAAGTAAGTTGGTAGGCATCAAAAAGAAAGATTTTTGGGTAGAACTGGAAATGAACAGCGAACTGCTGTTTGCCAGCGGCAAAGCCGAGTTATCCAGCAAGGCGATTCCGGTGCTGGAAAAAGTGGCGCAAGTGATTCGCGATGTGCCCAATGTGATTAATGTGGAAGGCTATACCGACAATGTGCCTATTTCTACCGGTTTTTACCCGTCCAACTGGGATTTATCCTCGGCGCGGGCGACCAGTGTGGTTAAGGAGTTGGTT
Source organism: uncultured Pseudomonadota bacterium (assembly GCA_903858105.1). Lineage (GTDB taxonomy): Bacteria > Pseudomonadota > Gammaproteobacteria > Methylococcales > Methylomonadaceae > Methylomonas. The sequence goes on from CAIOHN010000065.1 coordinate 20,078, forward strand.
AAAAATAATATTCCGGCAACGCGCTTATCGGCAGTGGGGTATGGAGAATTTCATCCGATTGCCGATAACAAAGACGACGAAGGCCGGTTTAAGAATCGGCGGGTGGTGTTGGTGCTGATGTCGCAAGCTTTCGCCAGATATGGCATGACGGATGACGAGCGGGCAAAAGCGCTTAATTTGGCACCGTCACCGCAAAATCCGCAACCCGAACCTGCAACCGAAAGCACTCCTGAATCTGCGGCTCCATTATGAAAATATGGTCAGTTTCCAATCAAAAAGGCGGCGTTGGCAAGACTACTACCGTGGTTACGCTAGGCGGCTTGCTGTCATCTTGGGGGTTTCGGGTGTTACTGGTCGATCTGGACCCGCACGGTTCCTTGACCAGCTATTTCAGGATGAATCCCGATGAGGTTGAGGCCGGGGTTTACAATTTATTCCTGGATGCCAGTGAAAAAAAGAAAAACGTCGATCCGGCAGTCTACATAGCCAAGACCAGCTTCGACGGCATTGATGTGCTGCCTGCATCTACGGCAATTGCCACTTTGGATAGACAAGTAGCTGCTATTGGCGGTATGGGCCTGGTGGTTGCCACGGCCTTGAACAAATTAGCCGATCAATACGACTACGTCATCATCGATAGCCCACCAATGCTGGGTGTGCTTATGATTAATGCGCTGGCCGCTTGCGATCAGTTGTTGATTCCGGTGCTGGCCGAGTTTTTGGCGCTTAAAGGCTTGGACAGAATGGTGCATACCATCAAAATGGTGTTTCATTCCCGCAAAACCCCGCCCAAATATACCATCGTGCCGACCATGTTTGACAAGCGCACCAAGGCGGCGCGCGACAGTTTGGCGGCCTTGCATCAGCAGTATCCAGAAAACGCCTGGCAATCGGTGATTCCGGTAGATACCAAAGTCAGAGATGCCAGTCAGGCCGGCGTACCTTTGCCGCTGTTCGACAAAAGTGCGCGCGCTGCCGAAGCGTATACCGAATTATTGGAACTGTTATTGCTTGATAAAAGCGGAGACAAGAAATTGGCACCGCAATCATGAGTCAGGCAAAATCCCCCCCTACTATCGTTCGTCAGCAACTAGCGCTGGATGCCTATCTGCAGACTTTGCTGGACGAGGTTCCAGAGGCCGATGAGTCTTTGCCTGACCCGATAGTCATCGAAAAATCCATTGCCGTTGTTGCCGAAGCTATCAGCAAACCACAGCAAAAGCTTGCAGTCGCAGAAATCAGTCCAGTTGTAGTTGCCAAGCCAACGCTAAAATCCCGACGAAGCACGCTTGTCGCGCCGGAAAATCCCGCTAAACTACAAGCATTGTCAGTGATGCCTGATTGGGCGCAGTATGAGTTTCAGGCGCTGTTTTTTAAGGTCGATCAGTTGATATTGGCCACGCCGTTGATAGAGTTGTCACGGACGATCAAAATTGATCGAAAGCCCAGTAAAATTCCGGGACAACCCTCTTGGTTTCTCGGCTTGCTGGACGAACACGATTGCCGAATCGGCGTACTCGATACCTGCCAGCTGATTTTTGGTAAAGCCCGTGGTCAGCAGCTTAATGCGGAAGACCATCCGGCTAAACGCATATTAATTACCCAGGATAAAAAATGGGGCTTGGTTTGCGATGAAATTCTCTCCATCGGGAAGGTAAAGCCCGATGGCGTCAGATGGCGCACAGCCAGGCAAAAAAAACCGTGGTTAATAGGGACGGTCATAGATGAATTAACAGCGATTATCGATGTTAAACAGTTGGTGCCGCACAGAAAAAGCAGTTAAACAGCATTTGGATAAAACAATGAGCGAAGATAAAAAACAGGGCGACCCCATCATGCAGTGGGTCACTTTTTGTCTCGGTGACGAAAAGTACGGCATTAATGTCATGCAAGTGCAGGAAGTATTGCGAATCACCGAGATTGCGCCCGTGCCCGGTGCGCCGTCCTATGTATTGGGTATTATCAACTTGCGCGGTAATGTGGTCACGGTCATTGATACCCGCAACCGTTTTGGTTTGCCGTCTAAAGATACCGACGATGCTTCACGTGTAGTAATTATCGAAACCGACCGTCATATTATCGGCATTTTGGTGGATAGTGTTGCTGAAGTCGTTGAAATGCGTGCATCGGAAATCGAAACTGCGCCCAACGTGGGCAATGAAGAAAGTTCCAAATATATCCAGGGTGTTACCAGTCGCGACAATAAGTTGTTGATTCTGGTGGATTTAAATAAATTCCTCAGTGATGATGAAAAAGCTGAACTGGATATGTTCTGATTCACTTAAGTCTTAGGATGCGAGGTGCGTCATGGCCGAGATTACCCGAATCACGCCTTATCCGCCGATACAGACCATACAAAAGGTTGAGCGTGACGAACGTCAAAAGCGCAATACACGTAAACCGCCACCCAAGCCGGAGCAGAGCAAGCTCGATCCGCAGCCTGCCGAACATATCGACGAAATAGTGTGATGAACGAGTATTTGTTGTGGGTGTTGGTCGCAGTCGTGGTGTTGATGCTGGCTATCGCGATGTATCTGTTGCGCGAGCAACGAAAACTCAGGCAAGCGCTGCAATCTTTGGAATTGCGTATACAACGCAGCAACGAGGATGTGGCAGGGCTTTGCTCCGCGGCAGTAGCAGTTGATAGACGCTTGGCAGCCAGTGACAGTCGTCTGAATAGCATCGCCGATCAGGTTGTCAACACACAACGGCAACCCCAGCCGATAGCGGCACCAATCATCGATGAGCCACCCATTCCGGCACAGGGCTACGAAAATGTGATCCAGAGTATACGCCGTGGCGTCGGTATCGAAGAGTTGGTGCGAGACTTTGGCTTAACCCGCGACGAAGCGGTGTTATTGATGCGTTTGCACGGCGGTCGGTCTAACAAATGATGTTAAAAATACTGATTTACGCCGCGTTCTGATTTAATCAAGGATTTATTCGCCAGCCGCTGCAACAGTCGTTGATAATTCTCGTCGTGTTTGCTTCTGTCGTTATGCCGGTGCCAAAGATGCAATACCGGCGCGGCAAAACGGCCTTCCTTGCGTTTTATGCCTTGATGGATCAAGCGGATTATTAGATCGGAATCTTCATAACCCCAGCCTTCAAATACCTCGTCAAATCCGTTGACCGTCAGAAAGTCGGTTTTCCAGATCGCCAGATTACACGTCATCGCTTTTTGCCATTGTTGCGGTTGCCAGTAGCGCCAACTGTTGATCGGCAAATGCAGCAAGGGCAGTAAACGATTGATATGGCGTTGTAGTCTTTGAAGCAGGAAATAGCCAAAGGATTTTAAATGCAAAGGTGTAGCGTTTTGTAACACTTGTACCGTATAGCTTTTAGTTAGCAACACGCGATTGCCCGGCACAAAATAACCGGCTTCGGCAAGCTCTCGGTGCCTAAGAATAAAATCCGGCAAGGCAATACAATCACCATCCATGAATAGCAAATAATCGCCCGATGCGGCAGCTACGGCCTTGTTGCGGATAGTGCCGGCGCGAAAACCGGCATCTTCGTGATGTATATGGATGATCCGAATCGGACTGGTGTGAATAAAGTCTGCAATTAACTGCCCGGTTTCAGCGCTAGAACCATCGTCGGCTACGATAATTTCAAACTGGCGATCACATTGATCCAAAAGGCTGCGCAAACAAGCCGCAAGCGCTTGCGGCCAGTTATAGGTGGTGACGATTACCGAGATCAGCGTAACTAATTGGGGTTTTTCACTAGCTGGCATCGGCGGCGTTACTGATCGATTTCTGTCCAGTTCAACTTGGCGGTAGCCGCTTTCGCATACCGGTAAAAAGTACCTTCAAAATTGCCCAAGGCCAAGACAAAACCGGCCCAGCCATCTAAAAAGCCCAGCTTTAACACATAGATCCGAAAGAATGCCCACAAACCGTGCCCCAGCGCAGTGCTCATGCTGACCTGGCGGTTATTGCGTTCCAGTTTGCGCGCGCCCAGCGTGGAATAACGCTGCATTTTGTGCAGTAATTGTTCCAGGTTTTGAAACGGCACCTGGATGATGGATGTCTTGAAATAGCCGACTTTGCCTTGGACGCTAAAGCCTTCATGAACTTCTGCATTATCATCAAACACCAAAGCCTCTTTGCGAAACAACTGGGGTTGCCGATAATCCGGGTACCAGCCGCAATGATTGATCCAGCGGCCCATGAACCAATTACGACGTGGTACGTAGTAGGCGTCGGCATCTGGATTAGAGAGTATTTCGACAATCTCGGCCTGAGCCTCCGGCGTACAGCGCTCGTCAGCATCCAGGCTAAATACCCAGCCGTGCGCACAGGCAGCAATCGCATCGTTGCGCAATTTGCCAAAGGTGGTAAACGGAATTTGTTTAACGGTGGCACCAAGCTCAGTAGCAATTTTCGCCGTATCGTCGCTGCTATTAGAATCCAGCACCAGCACCTCATCCGCCCAACTTACGCTTTGCACAGCGGCAGCGATCTTGTCTGCCTCATTGAAAGTGATAATGTAAACGCTGAGTTTGCGTGGCTTGTTCGCAAGATCAGTAGAAGAAGATTCAGTCATGCTTTAATTCCGATGTAAGGCGAGCAGTTGATGCAGATGCCGTAGCCAAATAATCTGGCAATTTGAATGAAATACTATTGCCAGCAAAAATTACCATCAACCCGCGTACCGTGCATGGTCATGGCATAACGTGCCAATTCGCTCTCGCGCCATTGTTTTTCTTGGCGGAGGCGGGCCATTTTGTTTAGTTTTCGCTCTAGCCAGCTTTGTTGTAAAAGGCGGTAATTATAGCGATAGCCCAAGCCTTGTTTTTCCGACAAGCCGCGCTCTTGTTTCATGGCTGTTTGCGTCACTGAGCCATAATGATGCAACCACGACGCCCCTGTAATTGCGCAAGGGATATTGGCTTTTTTGGCTTCATGGAAAAATAGCGTGTCCTCATAACCCAGTAGCTTAGGAACCGGTTGGAAAAATCCAATTTCCTGCCATACCGAATTGTGAATTGCCAAACAAACGGCGTGTCGTCCACCTAAGCGCAGTGCTTGCTGCATTTTGGTGGATGCTTCGTTGGCAAAATGATCAAAATCATAATCTAACGGGCCTTCAATTAGCGCAGGTGAAATAATTTTTAAATTATTTTGTTCCGCAGCGTTAATTAAATTCTCGAGCCAATGAGCACTGACCAATACATCGTTATTCATGATAATCGTCCATTCGGCCTGCAATTCTAAAGCGCCCTGGTTCCAGGCCACGCCGCAGCCTAAATTAGATTTGTTCAGAATCAAGCCACCTAATGGCAATGCTTTTAAATACTCGGCGGTATCGTCACTAGAGCCATTATCAACGACTACCAAACGGCTTAAATCATAGCCATGTTTAAGCATGCTGTCTATGCATTGGCGGGTGTAATTGATTTGGTTATAACAAGCAAAGGTAATGGCGTATTTAAGGTGATTCATGTTTGGTAGATTCCTCGGCAAACGGCAGTTGTTGCAGCAATGCGCTTATAAAGCAAGTCAGCATCAGTGCATGAAAAGAGGCAGTAAATTTTAAGTTAAAAACCTCAGTGGTCATGCCGCTAATAAAAGTAGAGAGCAAATATGCGATGGCAAGCAGTGCTATTTTTTGTGTTTGTAGGCAAGACGAACGTAGCTGTTTAATAAAGAAAATAGCAGGCATTAAAAATAGCATGCTGCTAGATACTAATCCCCATATTCCTGAGCGTATCATATTCGTGGCAATTTCATTATGAAAGCCCGCGTGTAGTGCAAACTCCTGGGTACCCTGTATGGCAAAACGATTTAATTCAGGATGGTTAATATACGCAGCAAAACCTTGGTCACCAAAGCCCTCTAATGGGTGTTGCGCAAACAAAAATAAAGCTATGCGTAGAAATGAAATGCGATCACCAATCGATGTTTGCGGGTTTTCTGCGTTCCAGTTATAAGCAATCAAGTCTTGTATGGCTGCATTCAAGCGGAGTTGCAGGGTTTCAGAAGAATAATATCCCGCAATAGGTAGTAATAACATGATTGTTATTGGTAGATAGCGATAACCCGTTGACTTATAGTTTAACCACAAAAATAAGACGATGGGTAATGCCAGCCAACCAGTGCGACTACCGGATAATACAGAAAGGTATATAGCCAATACAAAGCCTAAAGCTTTATAAACTCTCACTAGCCAAACATCACGTTCAAATAAATCGATCGAAAGCAAGCTTAATAAGCCTAGCGTCATATTTAAGCTGCCAAAGGTTAAAGGATCAACAAAATAAGTAGAAATACGCCCCTTATCCCACCAGGCATTGATATTTAAAGTGACGGCAATAAATGTAATAAAAATGGCGCAGGGGATTGAGTAACTTAATGTTTTTAATGGATCAATCCGGCTCTTGGTTAGTGTCAGTAAAATAGGTATCGTCAAGAGAAAACGTGCAGGGCTATCATAATCGCGCCATGCAAAATGGTGCCTTAATAACTGCGCCATAAAAATTGCAAATACGGGCAGGGCCAGCACTATAAAAAATCGCCGCAGCCATATACTCTGTTCTGACGAAAATAAAGAAGGCATTTTATAATCAGCGTATAAATACCAGAGTGATATTGCAACGCTTACAAACAATATCCCACTTATCCAGCCTGACAGAGTTAGCAAAAATAATGGCAATACTGTCAGGCA